>CAXICE010000088.1:0-7225 GCA_964022045.1 uncultured Polaribacter sp.
AATAAATCTGTACGTTCTTTACGATCATCTAAGATTTTTGCTTGGTCGATAATCTTATCAACTAACGTTGTTTTTCCGTGATCTACGTGGGCTATAATAGCGATATTTCTAATTGGTTGCATGCTTGCTTATTTTGAAGCTGCAAAAGTAGTGTTTTAAATTGGAATTTAAACCCTTAAAAGGCGATTACTTTTTATGACTATTTTAAATCAATATCTATGGAATCCTCTCTAAATGAGCTTGGTAGAATATCTGGAATCAATTTTATTAAAAGTGGCAAGAGTAATGCGCCGCCAGGAAGTAGAAAAACTGCCAAAGCTGGCACGCTTTTACAAATGTCTAGCAATTGTTCTTTTACTTTCTTTTTTTCTTCGGATGTTAATTTTTTGTGCGTAGATTTTGTCAACAAAGAAAACAACTCTTTGCTTTCTTGAATTTCTTTAGCAAGTCGTTTTTTATTTTTGTAAATACTTTCTTTTATATCTTGAATTGTGGTGCTCACTACAATTTTCTACGTTTCTTTTCTGTTTTTATCAATCCTAATTCTCTACTGGTTTGTCCGGCAACAGAAGTATTTTCTTCTGCTCTTCTAATCAAATACGGCATTACGTCTCTAACGGGTCCAAAAGGAACGTATTTAGCAACATTATAACCTTCGTTGGCTAAATTAAAACTAATATGATCACTCATTCCGTATAATTGTCCAAACCATAAACGCATATCGTTTGGTTCAATATTGTATTTCTTTGCTAATTCCATCAACATTAAAGAACTTTCTTCATTGTGAGTACCAGCAAACAAAGCCATTTTAGAATGTTCCATCATGTACAATATTGCAGCGTTGTAATTATCGTCTGTTGCTTGTTTGTCTTTACAAATTGGAGATTCATATCCTTTCTCTTCTGCTCTAGAACGTTCTTTTTCCATATAAGCACCACGTACAACTTTCATTCCGATATGATATCCTTTTTGATGTGCTCTTTGATGCAATTCTTTTAAATACGCTAATCTGTCATGACGATACATTTGCAACGTATTAAAAACGATGGCTTTTTCTGTATTGTACAATTCCATTAATTCTTCAATTAAAACATCAGCTGCATCTTGCATCCAACTTTCTTCTGCATCAATTAACAACGGAACGTCTTTTTTTACAGCAGCTTTACAAACGGTGTGAAAACGCTCTACAACGCGTAACCATTCTGATTTTTCATCTACAGTTAACTCTTCTCCTTCAGTTAATTTTTGATACAAAGCAAAACGTCCAAATCCTGTTGGTTTAAATACTGCATACGGAATTGCATCTTTTTCTTGCGCAAAATTGATGGTTTTCAACGTCTTTTCTAACGCGTGATCAAATTGCTCTTCTGTTTCTTTTCCTTCTACAGAATAATCTAAAATTGCATGTACATTTTTAGTGTACAATTTATCGATGCTTGGCAAACAATCTTCTTCGGTAACACCACCACAAAAGTGATCAAAAACCGTAGAACGAATTAATCCTTCTACTGGTAAATGCGCCTTTAAAGCAAAATTGGTAACCGCAGTTCCGATTCTTACTAAAGGTTGACTTTCTATCATTTTAAATAAAAAATAAGCGCGTTCTAATTGCGAATCTGATTTTAAAGAAAATGCTACTTCTGTGTTTTCAAAAAGTTTCATAGATAAACAGTTGTTGTTATGTGAAAACAAAGATAGTTTTAATGTGTAATTATTTCAATTTTTTCTGCTTAATTTGCACTAAGAATTTATACCGAATGAAATCTATAAAAGCCGTAACGTATTTTGTTCATTTTGAAGAAAATGGATACAAAGAACTCAACAATTTAATTGCGTCAAAAAACTACTCTTCTATTTTTATTTTGATGGATGAGAATACCCACAGTTATTGTTATGGTAAATTCATACCAAATTTAGTTGCCAATTGTCCAATTGAGTTGATAGAAATTGAATCTGGAGAAATCAATAAAAACATAGAAACTTGTGCTGGTGTTTGGAATGTGTTGACCGAATTAAATGCCGATAGAAAAAGTTTACTAATTACTTTAGGTGGTGGCGTGATTACTGATTTAGGCGGATTTGTGGCGTCAACTTTTAAACGCGGAATTGATTTTGTGAATATTCCGACAACTTTATTGTCTATGGTTGATGCTTCTGTTGGTGGAAAAACAGGTGTTGATTTAGGCGTTTTAAAAAATCAAATTGGTTTGTTTGCAAATCCAGAAATGGTTATTGTAGATGCTAATTATTTGGAAACGATTTCTGCCAGAGAAATTAGATCTGGGACTGCAGAAATCATTAAATACGGATTAACATACGATGTGAGTTTGTATCATAAAATTAAAAACACCAAGAATTTAGATATTACGGAGTTGATTCATCGTTCTATAGAAATCAAAAACGAAGTTGTTTTAAAAGATCCAAAAGAACAAGATTTACGTAAAATTTTAAATTTTGGTCACACTATTGGTCATGCAATAGAATCTTATTTCTTAGAATCTAATGAGAAAGAAAATTTAACACATGGTGAAGCCATAGCTATCGGAATGGTTGCAGAATGCTTTGTGTCTTCTGAATTACTTGGGTTTCCTAAAAACACATTAGAAGAAATAAAACAATTTATTGTTACTATTTATGGAAAAACTGAAATCTTAACAGAAGATTTTAACGCCATTTTAGAATATTTAAAACACGATAAAAAGAATGTTGGCGGACAAGTTAACTTTGTGTTATTAACTGATTTGGAACAAACAAAAATAGACTGTAAAGTAACAACAGAATTAATTATTGAAAGTTTAGAGTATTACAATTCTTAAGCAGAAACAGAACAACTTTTATACAAATCTTCATACACTGGCAAAATATTTTCTAAAGAAAATAATTTTGTATGCGCTTTGGCATTTGCCTTAAATTCTTCTAAAATTGCATCATCTTTTAAAATACTAATCGCATTTTTAGCCATATCAGCAACATCACCTAGGTTACTTAAATATCCTGTTTTACCATGAATATTAACTTCTGGTAATCCACCTGTATTTGTAGAAATAACTGCTGTGCAAGCTGCCATCGCTTCTAAAGCTGCCAAACCAAAACTCTCTGTTTCTGATGGTAATAAAAACACATCTGTATAACAAAGAATTTTAGCTACTTCATTACTGTTTCCTAAGAAAATTACTTTGTCTGTAATTCCTAATTCAGTAACTAAATTTTCAGCATTCATTCTTTCTGGTCCATCACCAACCATTAATAATTTAGACGGAACTTCTTTCTGAATTTCATAAAAAGTCTTGATCACATCTTGTGTGCGCTTTACAGGTCTAAAATTACTAACATGCGTTACAATTCGCTCTTCTGGTTTTGCTATGGCAATTCTATTACATTCGGTTTCTTGGGCTTTATCATACTTTTCTGTATCAATAAAATTATAGACCACTTTAATATCATTGGTGATATTAAACAAGCGTAATGTATCGTCCTTTAAACTTTTAGAAACAGCTGTAACAATATCCGAATTATTGATGCTAAATTCTACCGCAGATTTATATGTTGGATGACTTCCTACTAAAGTTATATCAGTTCCGTGAAGCGTAGTTACCACTTTTATATCCATGCCTTTTTCTTGCAACATTTTCTTTGCCATGTATGCTGCATATGCATGCGGAATTGCATAATGTACATGTAAAACTTCTAGTTGATGTTTCTCAACAATTTCTACCATTTTACTTGACAAAGCCAACTCATAAGGTTGATATTGAAACAATGGATATTCTTCTAATAAAACTTCATGAAAATGTAAATTATGTGTAAAGAAATCTAAACGAACTGGTTGATTGTACGTGATAAAATGCACTTCGTGTCCTTTATCAGCCAACGCCATTCCTAACTCAGTTGCTACTACTCCACTTCCTCCAAAAGTTGGATAACAAACAATACCTATTTTCATATAATTATTGAATAATTAAAAGATTAAAAATGATTTATTCCTTAGTTGTAAAGGTAACTTTTTACTTACAAATACTTTTCTCTTTTTGTGAAAGTATTCATAAAAAAACAATTGTCATTACGAGTGAAACGAAGTAACCTCTCAATTAACAAGCTATAATTTCAATTAATATCTTCTGGAGAGCAGTCGAGAGGTCCGCAATTGAAAAAAGTAAAAGACTATGGTTTTCTTTTATAAAATTTCTCGACTCCGCTCGAAATGACAAACAAAAAACCTGTACAAAATGTACAGGTTTAAATTTATCTATTAAAAAGGTACTGAAATACTGAAACAAGTTCAGCACAAGCAAGTTCAGTATTAATAATCTCCTAACGTTTCAGGGTTTTGAGCCAAAGCATTTTCTAATTGTTCATCACTCGGTGCTTTACCATGCCAAGCGTGTGTGTACATCATAAAATCAACACCATTACCCATTTCTGTATGTAATAAAATACAAACTGGCTTTCCTTTTCCAGTTCTAGATTTAGCTTCTGCCAATCCTTCTAAAACTGCAGCAATATCATTTCCTTTTTCAACATCTAACACATCCCAACCAAAAGCTTCAAACTTTGCTCTGATGCTTCCCATTGGCAACACATCATCCGTTGCGCCATCAATTTGTTTTCCGTTTAAATCAATTGTAGCAATTAAGTTATCTACTTTTTTTGCTGATGCGTACATCGCAGATTCCCAAATTTGACCTTCTTGTAATTCACCATCACCATGTAATGTATATACAATTTTAGAATCGTTATTTAGTTTTTTTGCTTCTGCAGCTCCAATTCCAACACTCATTCCTTGTCCTAAAGAACCAGAAGCAATTCTAATTCCTTCTAAACCTTCGTGTGTAGTTGGATGTCCTTGTAAACGTGTATTTAATTTTCTGAAAGTAGCTAATTCTTCTACCGGGAAAAAACCTGTATGCGCTAAAACGCTATAAAAAACTGGCGAAATATGACCGTTTGATAAGAAGAAAACATCTTCGTTGATTCCGTCCATTTTAAAATCAGTTGAATACTCCATTACTTCTTGGTATAGACAAGTAATAAACTCTGCACATCCTAAAGAACCTCCTGGATGACCTGAATTTACTGCATGAACCATGCGCAAAATATCTCTTCTAACTTGTTGTGTAAAAATTTCTAAACGTTGTATTGTTGTAGACATGTGTGTTTTGTTTTGTTGCTGACAAAAGTACTTTTTTAAATACGATTTGACAATGGCATTTTCACCTTTTTATTTACATAAATAAAAAGTTATTAAGAAGTAAGAGTTTCAATTTATAAAAAGAAAAAAAGGTTCTTATTTAGGAGTTGTTTTTCATAGCAATTTTCCCGCGACAATATAATTTTTAAAGAACCTTTTTTGTACACACCAAAATAACAGAAGAGTTTATTAATAAACAACTGTTAATAGTCTAGATTCATAAATATCGTGTAATAAAAGACTAAAAAAATGCTTGACAAACTTATTAAACGCCTTTTTTTTATCGAATAACATTTCTTTAAACAATGGTATTATTTTACTATTTTTGAAACGCTTTAAAAAGAAAAATCATGAACCTCCCCAATACATTTCATAAAAAAAGATTGCTTTTACTTTTAATAATTTGCTCTAGTATTTCTTTAAGAGGGCAAACAATAGAAAAGGATTCGTTGGCTAAATATTCGTTTATTCAGTTACATGATAAATCTTATGCAGCAAAACCAGACAGTTTAAAAGCATTGCTATATGCAAAATATCGTTTAAAAAAAGCTGAATTAAATAAAGATACTCTTAATATTGCTTCTTCACATTATATAATAAACAGTATTACTAAAAACACAATTCCATTTGTTAATTATTGGAATAGACTTTTAAGTGATAAAAAAGTCAGACCTAAACTTAGAATGATTGGAAACCTGAGGTTAGGAGATTTTTATTTTAACAAAGGAATTAGTGATAAAGCTCTTGAAAACTATTTAAATGCTCAAAATTTAGCTTTAGAAAGTGAAAATGATAGTTTAAAATCAATTTCACTTCTAAAATTAGGAATGATTAAGTCTCAAAATAAGGATTTTAATGAAGCAATTAAACTACTAAAATCTTCTCTTAACTATTATGGCAATAATATAAGTAGTAAGGAATTATATAATTATAGCTCAATTATTTTTAATTTATCTTCAACTTATATGAATTTGAACTTATATGACTCTGCATATTACTATAACAATAAAGTGTTTTTATTAGCAAAAAAAAATAAGGACTTAATATTGAGAGGCTATACTAATTTTAACAATGGTTATATTTTTTATTTAAAAGAAGAATACCTTAAAGCAATCAATTTTTTAAAAAAATCAATTCCATTTATAATGCTCGATGAGAATTATATTGTTCTTTGCAATGCATATCTCTACCTGGCTAAATCATATGATAAGCTTAATAACAAAAAAAAATCATTAAAATATTTTCAAAAAATAGATTCTCTTTTTGAAAAAACAAAAAATTATTATAAAAGTCAAAAAAACGCATATAAGTTTTTAATTTCACTTTATAAGAAAGAAAATAATAGTGTAAAACAACTTGAATACATCAACAAATATATAAAAGTTGATAGCGTATTAAATTCAAGAGCTAATAACGTTAATAAAAACCTAACCGAAAACTATGACATTCCAAATTTATTAGAAGAGAGAAAAATTATTGAAAATCGATTAAAAGCAAATTTATCAACAACCAAAAAAGGGATTATTCTAGTTAGTTTATTTACAGCTATTCTTTCTGTAATTTTGATCTATCAATCTAAAAGAAAAAAATTATACAAACAACGCTTTAATAATTTGATCGCGTCAACTCAAAAACAAAAATCTACTTCAGTGAAAATGGTTTCTAAAAAAGAAACAGTAATTCCTACAGAAATAATTAATACAATTTTAAAACTTTTGTTAGCATTTGAAAGAAACCATGAGTATATACAAAATGGCATCACTTTATCTAGCCTTGCAAAGAAGTTTAAAACAAATACAAAATACCTTTCACAGATAATTAATCAACATAAAGAAAAATCATTTAATAATTACATTAATGAACTACGAATTAATTATGCTGTTGAAAAATTAAAAACAGACTTAAAGTTCAGAAAGTATAGTATTAATGGAATTGCAGAAGAAGTTGGCTTTAATACTTCTGAATCTTTTTCAAAAGCGTTTTATAAAAACACAGGTATTAAACCTTCCTATTTTATTAAAGAATTAGAAAAAAGTA
>CAXICE010000089.1:0-7192 GCA_964022045.1 uncultured Polaribacter sp.
TACAAATGTAGAAATAAAAATTGATTCTACAAGTGTAGAGTTGAATTATTTTTTAAAAATTCTTTTTTATACATTTGTTCATACCAAAAAACGAACCAATAAATTTCTTTAAAATGAAAAAAGTTTTAATTCTTGCAAGCATCATATTATTAGCGTCTTGTGCGCCAAAAAAATTCAACGAAAAATGGTTAAAAGCAGAAGCTCCAAGCACTTTTAAAGCGCGTTTTGAAACTACAAAAGGGAATTTTGATATTGTTGCCAGAAGAGCTTGGTCTCCAAAAGGTGTTGACAGATTGTATCAATTAATTAAAAATAAATATTATGATGATGTGGCCATTTTTAGAGTTGTTCCTAATTTTGTAGCGCAATTCGGAATCCATAATGACACGCTGATAAATAAAAGTTGGAGAAAAAACGGAATTGATGACGAGCCCGTTTTAGCAAAAAATGATGCAATGTCAATTTCTTTTGCTAGAGGAGGAGTTAAGACAAGATCTAATCAGATTTTTATCAATTTAAAAGACAATCACAGATTAGATGAGTTAGCATATTCTGGTGTAAAAGGCTTTCCGGTGATTGCAAAAGTTATTGAGGGAAAAGAAAACGTACTAAAGTTTTATGATGGTTACGGAGATAAATTAGGAAGAAAACAAGATTCGATCAATAAATTTGGAAACAAATACTTAAGAGAAAAATTTCCGAAAGTAGATTATATTATCAAAGCGTACTTTATAAAGTAAGTTTAATTATGTCTGTTCGAGCGCAGTCGAGAATTTTTTAATTTTGTAATAATTAAAGACCTTTCGACTGCGCTCAAGGTGACAATTAAAATAAAAAAAGCCGCTCAATTGAGCGGCTTTTTTATGCTATTTAAAATTTTCTAAGTCAAATTCTTTTGGAGGAACTTCATTACGTAAATGTGTAATAAAATAATCCCAACGTTTACGCGTCATATAGTTTGTCATATTTCCATAACCGTGTCGTTGATTTGGAAATAAAATCATGTCAAAATCTTTATTCGCTTTAATTAAAGCTTCAACAACCAACATAGTATTTGATGGCGGAACGTTATTGTCAATAGAACCATGAGTAATTAATAATTTTCCTTTTAATTCTCCTGCTAATAATTGATTTGCTTGATTGTCATAATTTGTTGTTCCATCACCTTTTCCTTCCATATTTCCTTCAACTAATAAACCTTGCCATTTTTCTCCCCAATCAGCTTCGTAGTTTCTGTTGTCATGATTTCCAGCACCAGAAACGGCAACATCATAAAAATCTGGATATGCAAAAACGGCTCTTGTAGAAGCAAATCCACCACCAGAATGTCCCCAAATTCCAACATTTTCAATATCCATTCCTTTGTATTCTTTTGCCAATTGTTTGATAGCCGCAATATTATCTGGAATTCCGTTATCGCCCATATTTCCATAATAGAAATCGTGGAAAGATTTTGATCTTCCTGGAGTTCCTTGTGCATCAACAGCAACAACAACAAAACCTAATTCTGCAACTGCTTGAAAATCTCTCCAAACAGCTCTAAATCCGTAATTACCAACACTTCCAGATTGTGGACCTGGATAAATGTAATTTAAAACTGGATATTTTTTGCTTTCATCATAATTTGTAGGTGTAAATAGCACACCGTATAAATCAGTTTTATTATCTCTAGCTTTTACATTAAACTCAATTGGAGCTTTCCATCCGTTTGATTTTAATTCAGAAATATCAGCAGTTTCTAAATCTGCAATTTTTTCACCATTTCTGTTTCTTAAAACTGATGTTGGTGGCGTATCTGTTGTAGAATAAGTATCAACAAAATAATTCATATTTGGAGAAAAACTTACTGAATGATGTCCTTTGTCTGGAGTTAAATTTGTTAAGTTTTTTCCGTCAAAACCAACTTTGTAAATATAGTCGTGATATGGATTTCCTTCTTCTTTTCCGCCAGCAGAAAAGAAAATTTCTCTTGATTTTTGATCAACATGTTTTATTTGCTTTACCAACCAATTTCCAGAAGTAATTTGGTTTTTTAATTTTTTTGTATTCAAATCATATAAGTACATATGTCCCCAATTAGATTTTTCTGAATACCAAATAAATTCATTTGAGTCGAATAAAACTCTCCAGTTTTCTGCTCTTACACCAGATTCGTAATACGTATCAACAACTTCTTTGTGAATTGAACTTACACGACCAGTTCTGGCATCTGCAATTTGTAAATGCGCTTCTTTATGATCTCTAGATCCTGAAACAAATGCAAATTTAGAACCATCTTTGCTCCATTGTGCATCTAGTAAAACTCCACCACGACCTGCAATATGATCTGTAGTTGTTCCTCTTTGGAAATCTTTTTTCATTTTTAAACGAACCATTTTTGGTCTTGCTCCTAAATGAATAATTACACGTTCAATTGTAAATATTGTTTTATCTCCAGGTAATGGATGTTTCCAAGCTTCTAATTTTTGATGACCAACATTTGTAGTTGTTAAATACATCATTCCAACTCCACGAGCATCTTGCTGAAAAGTTGCAATTTTATCAGAATTTGGCGACCATTTTAAAACAGCATTGTTAGATTTAGTCCAACCCGCATTATTGGTTGCATAGCCATAATCTTCCTTACCATCAAAGGTTAATTGCGTTTTTCTATTAGTTGCTAAATCTCTAACCCATAAATTATAATCATCAATATAAGCAGCTAATTTTCCATTTGGAGAAACATGTTCAAATCTTTTTGCTTTGCTTCGTTCTCTTTTTGGTGCTTTGTAATCATTTAGCGTCTTTTTTTCTTTAGTTTTTGCATTTACAGAAACATATTCTGTTCCGTTTGCAGTTCTTTTAGAATATGTAAGTACATTATCTTTCCAGTTTTGAGAAACTATTTGATTATGAACTTTTCCGTACCAACTACGTTGCATAAATTTTGTTGCATTTTTATAATCGTCTGCTGTACGTTGTTTTTTTTCGGTTGATGTAGAGCAACCTATTAAAAGAAGCATCGTTAAAGAAACCATACTTGCTTTTTGAAGGAGTTTTTTCATTGGTTAGTTGTTTAAATTAGTTTGTATAAAAATATTTTATTTCTGAGTTGTAATGAGTTAAAAAACAGTTAATTATTTTGTTTTTAATTCTGTGAAATATTTATAAAAATGCGGAATTGTCTCAATTCCTTTTAAGTAATTGAAAACTCCAAAATGTTCGTTTGGAGAATGAATAGCATCAGAATCTAAGCCAAATCCCATTAAAATAGTTTTGCTTTTTAACTCTTTTTCAAACAAAGCTACAATTGGAATACTTCCACCACTTCTTTGCGGAATTGGTGTTTTACCAAATGTAGTTTCGTAGGCTTTGCTAGCTGCTTGATAAGCAATATTATCAATAGGAGTCACATAACCTTGTCCGCCATGATGTGGTTTTACAACAACTGTAGCACCAGCAGGAGCAATACTTTCAAAATGATTTTTAAACAACTCGGTAATGTCTTTCCAATCTTGATTTGGAACCAAACGCATCGAAATTTTTGCAAATGCTTTTGATGCAATTACTGTTTTTGCGCCTTCGCCAGTATATCCGCCCCAAATTCCGTTTACATCTAACGTTGGTCTAATTGAATTTCGTTCGTTGGTAGAAAATCCTTTTTCGCCATAAACAGCATCAATATCTAAGGCTTTTTTATAGTTTTCTAAAGAGAAAGGCGCTTTAGCCATTTCTGCTCTTTCTTCTGTAGATAATTCTTCAACATTGTCATAAAAACCAGGAATGGTAATATGGTTGTTTTCATCATGCAAAGAAGCAATCATTTTTGTTAAAATATTGATAGGATTTGCAACTGCGCCACCATACAAACCAGAATGTAAATCTCTGTTTGGACCAGTAACTTCAACTTCTACATAACTCAAGCCACGTAAACCAGTTGTAATAGACGGAATGTCGTTGGCTATCATTCCGGTATCAGAAATTAAAATAACATCGTTGGCTAATTTATCTTGATTTTTTTCAACAAACCAAGCCAAACTTTCAGAACCAACTTCTTCTTCACCTTCAATCATAAATTTTACATTACACGGTAAATTTCCTGTTGAGGTCATATATTCCATTGCCTTTACGTGCATAAACATTTGTCCTTTATCATCGCAAGCACCACGTGCAAAAATGGCGCCTTCAGGATGAATCTCTGTATTCTTAATTACTGGCTCAAAAGGAGGTGAATCCCATAAGTCAATTGGATCTGCTGGTTGTACGTCGTAATGCCCGTAAACTAAAACAGTTGGTAGGTTTTTATCAATAATTTTTTCTCCATACACAATTGGATATCCTGGAGTTTCGCAAATTTCTACCTTGTCGCATCCTGCTTTTTCTAAGTACTCTTTTACAACATTAGATGTTTGTAAAACATCTTTTTTAAATGCTGGATCTGCGCTCACAGACGGAATTTTAAGGATTTCAATTAATTCGTTTATAAAACGTTCTTTGTTAGAGTCTATGTAATTTTTGATATTTTGCATGGTGTTTTTTTGATGAGAATCAAAAATAGTAAAAATACTAAAGAACTTCTTTGCAATTTAGTAGTAATGTTTATATTTGCAGTCCTTTTGCAGGCGTGGTGGAATTGGTAGACACGCTAGACTTAGGATCTAGTGCCGCGAGGTGTGAGAGTTCGAGTCTCTCCGCCTGTACAAACAAAATCGTATTACAATTGTAATACGATTTTTTGTTTTTTAATATCTCTGTTAATAACTCAATTGCATCTAAGTGCTTGACAATAAATTAAATAGTATATTTAAATATTACTAACTATAAAATTTTATATTATGTTGTACGCAATTTTAATTGGAGCATTAGCAGGTTTTCTTGCAGGTAAATTAATGAAAGGTGGTGGGTTTGGCTTTTTAATGAATATGATTTTAGGTATTGTTGGAGGTGCTGTTGGTGGATGGTTATTTGGAATTTTGGGAGTATCAATTGCAAATGGAATTGTTGGCGACTTAATTACTGGTGTAATTGGAGCTGCAGTTGTGCTGTTTATAGCGGGAATGGTGAAGAAATAAATTATTAAAGATTTAACGAAAAGAGCTCTTTTTTAAGAGCTCTTTTTTTTATTTTTACACTAAAGAAAAGAATAAACATGGAATTAAGAAATTATACAAACGAGCAAGTTCAAACAATACAAGCGGCGTTTATGTCTAAAGTGTATACTTGGATGTCTGGAGGATTAGCAATAACAGGTTTAATAGCAATGTGGGTTGCATCACAGCCAGATTTAATGTATTCAATAGTGTCAAATCAAATATTGTTTTTTGGCTTAATTATAGGTGAAATATTTTTAGTGGGATATTTAATGGCTAGAATAAATAAAATGTCAGCACAAACCGCAGGAATTATTTTTACTGGTTATGCGGCTTTAAATGGATTGACATTATCTGTAGTTTTTTTAGCATATACAAGCGCTTCAATTGCAAGCACATTTTTTGTGACGGCTGGTACTTTTGCTATTATGAGTATTTATGGTTATTACACGAAAAAAGATTTAACATCTTGGGGTAATTTATTATTTATGGCGTTAATCGGAATTATCATTGCATCCGTAGTAAACTTTTTTATGCAAAGTGAAATGATGTATTGGCTAATTACCTATGCAGGTGTTTTTATTTTTGTTGGATTAACTGCTTATGATACTCAAAAAATAAAAAGAATGAGTACAGCAACAGAAATTGGTTCTGAAGAAGAATCTAAAGGCGCAATTGTTGGTGCTTTAATGTTGTATTTAGACTTTATCAACTTATTTTTATTACTACTTAGAATTTTAGGAGATAGAAAATAATCTTATAAGAGGCAAACATTAATGTTTGCCTCTTTTTTTGTCAACTATTAAAAAAGAAAGCTTCACACTTTTACTGTATCTTTGTGCATTATTTTAAAGATATATGCAGTTTAGAGAATTAGGATTAAACAAACCAATTGTTAAAGCAGTTAACGAAAGCGGATACGAAAATCCGACGTTAGTTCAAGAGAAGACTATTCCATTAGTTTTAGAAAAGAAAGATATAATTGTTTCTGCTCAAACCGGAACTGGAAAAACAGCCGCTTTTGCTTTGCCGATTTTACAGCAGCTTTTTGATAGACAAGATGCTTCTAAAAAAGGAAAAAAAATTAAAGCGTTGGTAATTAGTCCAACTAGAGAATTGGCTTTGCAAATAGAAGAAAATTTTCAAAAATATAGTAAATACACAAACTTAAGAACTGGTATTGTTTATGGCGGAATTTCTTTTGAGCCTCAAAAAGACATGCTTAGAAAAGGAATTGATATTTTAATTGCTACACCTGGTCGATTATTAGATTTACACAAACAAGATGCACTTCATTTAGACTTTGTAGAAACATTAGTTTTAGATGAAGCTGATTTAATGTTAGATATGGGTTTTATTGATGATATCAGTAAAATTGAGCATTTATGCCCAGAAAATAAACAACAATTATTGTTTTCTGCAACCATGCCTTATAAGGTTGTTGAATTAGCAAAAACGGTATTAAAAGATCCGATAAAAGTTGAAGTAACACCAACTTCATCAACAGCAAAAGGAGTAGAGCAAATGTTGTTTTACGTACCCAAGCCAAAGAAAATGGAACTGTGTTTGCACTTGTTGCGAAACTCTATAAAAGGAAGCGTTATCATTTTTAGAAGAACTAAATATGGTGTTGATAAACTAGAAAAATCATTGTTAAAAAATGGTTATAAAGTGGATAGCATTCATGGTGATAAAACACAAATTTTACGTCAAGAAGCACTAAAGAAATTTAAAAATGGCGATGTAAATATTTTAATTGCTACTGATGTTGCAGCTCGTGGAATTGATGTGAAAAATATTGATACAGTTATCAATTTTGATATTCCGAATATATCAGAAACCTATGTGCATAGAATTGGTAGAACAGGTAGAGCAGGACAAAATGGTTCTGCATTTTCATTCTGTTCTGCGGATGAAAAAGCGTATGTTATTTCAATTCAGAAATTAATCAATAAACAATTAGATGTTGTTGAAGAGCATCCGTATCCTTTAGATCCTGAAGCGAAGCCAGAAGTGCATAAATCTCCAAATTCTAGTAAATATAGAAAAGGAAGAAAATCTGAAGCTTCTAAAAAGAAAAAGAAACGTTGGTATTAAAACATAAAAAAGCTCCTCAATTTGAG
>CAXICE010000090.1:0-7123 GCA_964022045.1 uncultured Polaribacter sp.
TTGCATCACGCATTAAACGCTCTACATGATACTCTTTTACAAAACCATTTCCACCATGAATTTGAACCGCTTCTACAGTTTGTTCCATCGCAACTTTAGATGCATATAACTTTGCCATTGCACTAGACATGTCATAATTATTTCCTTGATCTTTATCCCAAGCAGCTTTCATAACTAACATTCTTGTGGCTTCAATTTCTGTTGCCATATCTGCTAGTTTAAATGCGATTGCTTGATGATTACAAATTTCTGTTCCGAATGCTTTACGTTCTTTAGAATATTTCAATGCCAATTCATAAGCTCCAGAAGCAATTCCTAATGCTTGAGAAGCAATTCCGATTCTTCCTCCGGAAAGTGTTTTCATGGCAAATTTAAATCCGAAACCATCTTCACCAATTCTATTTTCTTTAGGAACTTTTACATCGTTAAATTGTAAAGTATGTGTATCACTTCCTCTAATACCTAATTTATCTTCTTTTGGTCCAACATGAAATCCTTCCATTCCTTTTTCAACAATAAAAGCGTTGATTCCTCTATGACCTTTTTCTCTATCAGTTTGAGCAATAACTAAATATACATCAGCTCTTCCACCACTTGTAATCCAGTTTTTTGTTCCGTTTAATAAGTAATGATCACCTTTATCAATTGCAGTTGTACTTTGTGATGTTGCATCAGAACCTGCTTCTGGTTCAGACAAACAGAAAGCACCAACAAACTCACCAGTTGCTAGTTTTGTTAAATATTTTTGTTTTTGATCTTCATTTGCATAAGCTTCTAATCCATAACAAACCAAAGAATTATTTACTGAAACAATAACAGAAGCAGAAGCATCAATTTTAGATAATTCTTCCATAATCAACACATACGAAATCGCATCCATTCCACTTCCTCCGTATTGTGGATCCACCATAATTCCTAAAAAACCAAGGTCTCCCATTTTCTTAACTAATTCTTGAGGAAATTCTTGTTTGTTATCTCTTTCAATAACGCCAGGTAATAATTCAGTTTGAGCAAAATCACGCGCTGCGTCTCTAATCATTAAATGTTCTTCGGTAAGATTAAAATCCATATATAAGTATATTATTGTATTCGTAAAAAATGAGTTCAAAGATACTTTTTTAATAGCAAATTATCAATAAAGTTTTTCTATTTTTACTGATATGAAAACACATTTTAGAAATGTAATTGGATTAATGTCAGGAACTTCTCTTGATGGAATAGATTTAACACTTGTTCAGTTTGATAAAAATGATGTTTCTAAATTTAAAATTTTACATGCTGATACAATTTCGTATTCAAAAAAATGGAAAAAAACATTGCAAAATGCTATTGCTTTTTCTGATGAAAAATTAAAAGATTTAGATATTGAATATGGAAATTTATTGGCTGATGAAATCAATCATTTTATAAAGAAAAATGAAATAATTAATATAGAATTTATTGCTTCGCACGGACATACAATTTTGCATCAGCCAGAAAATGGAATCACGTTACAAATAGGAAATGGTCAAGTAATTTCTGATAAAACTAAACAAAAAACCGTTTGTGATTTTAGAACTCAAGATGTAGACTTTGGCGGACAAGGCGCGCCTTTAGTTCCGATTGGTGATGAATTATTATTTAGAAATTATGACGCTTGTTTAAATTTAGGTGGATTTGCAAATGTTTCTTTTAAAGTAGAGAAGACAAGAGTTGCTTTTGATATTTGCCCGGTGAATATTGTCTTAAATTATTATGTAAATAAATTAGGTTTTGATTATGATAATAAAGGTGAAATTGCAGCTACAGGAAAAATTAATAATGACTTATTAGAAGAATTAAATGCATTAGAGTTTTATCAAAAAAAATCGCCAAAATCATTAGGTTTAGAATGGGTTCAAAAACATATTTATCCAATGATTGATTATCATGATTTAAAAACTGAAGATGTTTTAAGAACTTTTGTAGAACATGTAGCGATTCAAATTGCAAAAAGTGTTGGAAATAAAAAAAATATTTTCATTACAGGTGGTGGTGTTTTTAACTCTTTTTTAATTGAAAGGATAAAAGAACATTCAATAGCAGAAATTATAGTTCCAAATTCAGAAATTATCAACTATAAAGAAGCGTTGATATTTGCTTTTTTAGGAATGTTACGTGTTGATAATCAGGTTAATTGTTTAAAAAGTGTTACTGGTGCAAATAAAGATCACTCGTCAGGTAAAATATTTACTCCAAAATAAGTGATTAAACATTATTTTTTTTTAATTTGGTATTCGTTTTTAACCTTACAAAAAACGGAAAGACTTAATCAATAATAATGAAAGATTTACTACATAAATACGAAAATAAACAACCAGAAATAGTTTTTAATTGGAAGGATCCAGAGACAGATGCAGAAGGATGGACAGTAATTAATTCTCTTCGTGGTGGAGCAGCTGGTGGAGGAACAAGAATGAGAAAAGGTTTAGATATGAACGAAGTTCTGTCATTAGCAAAAACAATGGAAGTGAAATTTACAGTTTCTGGACCCGCAATTGGTGGTGCAAAATCAGGAATTAATTTTGATCCAAATGATCCAAGAAAAAGAGGTGTTTTAGAGCGTTGGTACAAAGCAGTTACGCCGTTATTAAAGCATTATTACGGAACAGGTGGCGATTTAAATGTTGACGCAGATAAAGATGTAATTCCAATTACAGAAGATTGTGGTGTTTGGCATCCGCAAGAAGGAATTTTTAACGGGCATTTTAAGCCAACAGAAGCTGATAAAATTAATAGAATTGGTCAATTACGTCAAGGTGTAATTAAAATTATTGAGGATAAAAAATTCTCTCCAGATTTATCAAGAAAATATACTGTTGCAGATATGTTAACAGGTTATGGAGTTGCTGAAGCGGTAAATCATTATTATACTATTTATGGTGGAAATATTGCTGGAAAAAAAGCCGTTGTTCAAGGATTTGGAAATGTAGGTTCTGCAGCTGCGTATTATTTAACGCAATTAGGAGCTAAAGTTGTTGGAATTATTGATAGAGATGGTGGATTAATAAAAGAAGACGGTTTTTCTATGGATGAAATGACTGATTTATTCTTAGGAAAAGATGGAAATAAATTAGTTTCTGACAATATGATTCCGTTTGATGAGATTAATCAAAAAATATGGTCATTATCAGCAGAAATATTTGTTCCAGCAGCAGCTTCAAGATTAGTTTCAAGAGAACAAATTACACAAATGATAGATTCTGGACTAGAAGTAATTTCTCCAGGAGCTAACGTTCCTTTTGCTGATAAAGAAATTTTCTTCGGGCCAATTATGGAGTATACAGACAGCAAAGTAAGTTTGTTGCCAGACTTTATTTCTAATTGTGGAATTGCAAGAGTTTTTGCTTATTTAATGGAAGCAAGAGTAGAGTTGCCAATGCAAGATGAAGCAATTTTTAATGACACTTCAGAAACAATTAGAAAAGCACTACAAAAAGCTTTTGATAAAAATAACAGTAAAACAGAAATTTGTAAAACAGCGTTTGAGATAGCGCTAAAACAATTAATTTAATATAATTATGATTATGGAAACTATTATCATTTTAGTGTTTGTATTTGGGTATCTAGCCATAACATTAGAGCACAATTTAAAAATAGATAAATTAATCCCAGCACTGATAATGATGGCAGTTTGTTGGGCAATTGTTGCTTTAGGTGTAGACGGATTTTCGAATTGGTTTGATTCTTCAAAGCACGCTTTAGTTGAAGGATTTTCATCTTTAGTTCACGATGATAAATTACATTTAGTAGAAGAAACATTACTACACCATTTAGGTAAAACGGCTGAGATTTTAGTGTTCCTTTTAGGAGCAATGACCATTGTAGAAATTATCGATTATTTTGATGGGTTCTCTACAATTAAAAGTTATGTAAAAACAAAAAAGAAGAAAAAAATTCTTTGGATTTTTGCTTGGTTAGCATTTGTTTTATCAGCAATTATTGATAATCTTACCGCTACAATTGTACTGATTTCTATCCTTCAGAAAATTGTAAAAAGTAGAGAAGACAGAATTTGGTTTGCTGGTTTAATAATTATTGCAGCAAATGCTGGTGGAGCTTTTTCTCCGATTGGAGACGTTACAACAACTATGCTTTGGATTGGTGATAAAGTAAGTACAGGAATGTTATTTAAATATTTATTCTTGCCGTCTTTAGTTTGTATGATTATTCCAACTTTTATTGCAACATTTTTACCTGCATTTCAAGGAGAAATTGAAAGTGATGAAGTTGTAGATGATGGTCCAAAAAGTGAACATAGTGCAACCATGTTGTATTTAGGTTTAGGAGCAATTGTATTTGTACCAGTATTTAAAACCGTTACACATTTACCTCCATATGTTGGTATGATGTTATCATTAGCAGTAGTTGCAACATTTGCAGAAATTTATAGTAGATCAAAATTTTCTATTACAAGTTATAATGATGAAGAATCTGATGCGCATGCAAATCACAGTCCAGTACATAGTTCTTTATCTAAAATTGAAATGCCAAGTATTTTATTTTTCTTAGGAATTTTAATGGCAGTTGCTGCTTTAGAATCTTTAGGGATTTTATTCAACTTTGCAGATAGTTTAAAAGAATCTATTCCGTTAATTGGAACTGAATTGGCAGGAACTCAAGTTTCTGATTTAGTTGTAATGTTATTAGGAGTTGGTTCTGCGGTTATTGATAATGTTCCTTTGGTTGCTGCAAGTTTAGGAATGTTTTCTGAGCCTTTAGATAATCCATTATGGCACTTTATTGCATTTTCTGCAGGGACAGGAGGATCTATGTTAATTATTGGTTCTGCTGCTGGAGTTGTAGCAATGGGGATGGAAAAAATAGATTTCTTTTGGTACTTAAAGAAAATAGCTTGGTTAGCATTAATTGGTTTTGTGGCAGGTTCATTTGCTTTTATGCTACTTAGGTCATTTTTATAAATATAAGAAACCGAGTTTACTCGGTTTTTTTTTGGAACAATTTTTGAAAGGTAAACTCGTTAAGTTTACATAAATCCTTTAATTAAAAATTAAATATGTTATTGTTAATTCAAGAAAACATTGATACAGTTACAGAAGTAATGTCAGAAGAAAAAACATTGTCAATTTATAAATTGATCATGGAAAGTGGTACAGGTGGAATGTTAATTATCGGATTGTTGTTCGTTTTATTAGCTGTTGCATTATATATCTATTTTGAACGTTTTTTAGCGATAAAAGCGGCATCAAAAGTTGATGAAAACTTTATGAATCAAATTAAAGATTTTGTATCCGAAGGAAAATTAGAAGCTGCAACAGATTTGTGTAAAAACACAGATTCGCCAACAGCAAGATTGGTTGGAAAAGGAATTACAAGAATTGGTAAACCGTTGGATGATATTAATAAAGCGATTGAGAATTCTGGTAAGTTAGAGATTTATCAACTAGAAAAAAACGTGAGTGTTTTAGCAACAATTGCAGGAGCAGCACCAATGATTGGTTTCTTAGGAACTGTAATTGGAATGATTGTTGCAATTCATGAAATTGCAAATTCGGGTGGTCAAATCGATATCAAATTATTGTCAGACGGATTATACACGGCAATGACAACAACGGTTGCAGGATTAATTGTTGGAATTATTGCGTACATCACCTATAATCATTTGGTAGTTAGAACCGATAAAGTGGTTTATAAAATGGAAGCAACTTCGGTTGAGTTTTTAGACTTATTAAATGAGCCAGTATAAATAAGTTTTTAAAGTTATAAAGTTTTAAAAGTTATAAAAGTAACTTTTAAACTTTTTGCTTTTCAACTTTTAAACTAATAATATGAATATTAGAGGAAGAAATAAAGTCAACCCAAATTTCAATATGTCATCAATGACAGATATTGTTTTTTTATTGTTGATTTTTTTTATGCTAACATCTACTTTAGTAACGGTAAGTGCTATTGATATTTTGTTGCCAAAAGCAGGCGGAAAAACTGAAAACAAAAAATCAGTTGCTGTTTCAATAACAAGTAAATCTGTCTATTTTTTAGATAAAACAGAAGTAAGTGAAGCTAATTTAGAGAATGAACTTTTAAAGCTTGTTGGTGCTGATAAAGCAAAAACAGTTGTAATAAGAGGAGATAAAGATGTTCCTTATAAAAATGTAATGAAGATAATTGACATTGCAAATAAGAATAAATTAAAAATGATTTTGGCTGTAAAAGGTAAATAAATTTGCTATTCCAGCAAAAGTAGGAATCTCATTAAAAATAATACTGTGCTTAATACAAAACATAAAAAGAAATCTGCAGTAATTACTGCTGTAATTCTTGGTTTGATTTTACTTGGGATTTTTAATTTCGGAATGCAATATTTAGATCCGCCAGATGAATATGGTTTGGCCATTAATTTTGGTGATTCTAATATTGGGAACGGAGATCCGGTTGTGAAAACAAAAGCGAATCCTAAAGTAGAAAAAGTAGAAGAAAAGGTTGACGAAAAGATTGAAGAAAAAGTTCTTCCAAAAGAAACTATAAAAGACGAAGTTATTACTCAAGACACAAAAGATGCTCCGGTTGTTGAAAAGTCTACTAAGAAAAAGGAAGAAAAACCTGTAGATGAAAAAAAGAAAATAGAAAAGCCAAAAGACAAACCAAAACCTAAAAAACCATCAAAAGAAACTCAAGATTTATTAAATAATTTATTGAAAGGAGACTCTAAAGATGGAGAGAATAATGGAGAAGGAAATGATGATAATTCGGGTTTAAAAGGAAATAAAAATGGTGACCCAAAGTCAACAAAATACTATGGAAATAATGGAAGTGACGGAGATAAAAATTACAACTTAGCAGGAAGGAATGCGTTGTCTAAACCCATAGAAAAACCAGATTGTAATGAAGAAGGAATTGTAGTTGTGAGCATTGAGGTTGACAATTCAGGAAAAGTTATAAAAGCAACTCCTGGTGTAAAAGGTTCAACTAATACGGCAAAATGTTTATTAGATCCTGCAAGATCTGCGGCGTTAAAAACAAAATGGAACATGGATCCAAATGCCCCAAGTACACAAAGAGGAACTATTATTTATCGCTTTTCTTTATCACAATAAATGACCTATCAAGAAACATTAAATTGGATGTTTTCTCAATTGCCAATGTA
>CAXICE010000091.1:0-7060 GCA_964022045.1 uncultured Polaribacter sp.
TTGGCAGAAATCAAACAAAAGCAAAATAACTTGCCAGTTGTAATGATTACAAAAAGCGAGGAAGAATATATTATGGAAGAAGCAATCGGTTCTAAAATTGCCGATTATTTGATAAAACCTGTAAATCCGAATCAGATTTTGTTGAGTTTGAAAAAGAATTTAGATCATTCTAAATTAATTTCTGATAAAACCACTTCTAATTATCAACAAGAATTTAGAAAAATATCGATGGATTTGGCTATGGTAAACTCCTACGAAGAATGGATTGATATTTATAAGAAATTGGTGCATTGGGAATTAGAATTAGAAAATATTAACGATGCCGGAATGTTAGGCATTTTAGAAAGTCAGAAAAACGAAGCGAATTCGTTGTTTTTTAAATTTATAAAAAAGAATTACGAAGATTTTTTTACATCGAATGACAAACCTGTTTTTTCACATACCTTATTAAAAGAGCTAGTTTTTCCTGAGTTAAAAACAGCAGAAAACGGAACGCTTTTAGTGGTGATTGACAACTTACGTTTAGATCAATTTAGAATTTTAGAACCGTACATCAACAATCATTTTAAGAAAGAAAAAGAGGAATCATTTTTTAGTATTTTACCAACAGCAACACAATATGCTAGGAATGCAATTTTCTCAGGATTAATGCCTTCTGAAATGGAGAAAATGTATCCAGAATATTGGAGAAACGACACCGATGAAGGCGGAAAAAATTTGTATGAAAATGAGTTTTTAACAACACAAATAAAGCGTTTAAACTTACCAATAAAACACGAATATTATAAAATCACCAATCTAAAAAACGGAAAAGAATTGGCTGATAATTACAACGCCACAAAACAAAACGATTTAACGGTTGTAGTTTACAATTTTGTGGACATGATTTCGCATGCAAAAACAGAAATGGAAGTGATTAAAGAATTAGCTGGTGATGATAAGGCATACCGATCATTGACAGAAAGTTGGTTCAGGAATTCACCATTGTTAGAAATTATTCAAAAAGCACAAAAATTAGGACAGAAATTAATTATTACAACCGATCACGGAACCATAAATTGTAAAAACCCTAGTAAAGTAATTGGTGATAAAAATGCGAGTTCTAATTTGCGTTACAAAACAGGTAGAAGTTTAAGTTATAATGAAAAAGATGTGTTTGCAATTCGCAATCCTAAAGATATTTTCTTGCCAACTTCTGCTATGAATAGCTCGTTTATTTTCGCAAAAGAAGATTTGTTTTTGGCATATCAAAACAATTACAATCATTATGTAAAATATTATAAAAACACGTATCAACATGGCGGAATTTCTTTAGAAGAAATGATAATTCCGTGCGCAATTTATGAGGCGAAATAAACTTAGTTTTATATTTTTGTTATATGAACAAAACCTATTCAATTTCTGAATTGAACCACATTGCAAAAGAAATTATTGCAACTACAAAAAGTAAAACCTTGTTGTTTTATGGAGAAATGGGCGTTGGTAAAACAACATTAATAAAAGAGATTTGTAAAGAACTCGGCATTGAAGATGTTGCCAACTCGCCTACTTTTTCTTTGGTGAATGAATATCACACGACAAAATCAGAAATTGTATATCATTTTGATTTCTACAGAATTGAAGACGAAAATGAAGCATATGATATCGGAATTGAAGATTATTTTTATGCAGATGCATGGTGTTTAATCGAATGGCCGCAGAATATCGAAAATTTACTACCTTTAGAGTCAACAGAAATACATATTTCTACACTAGAAAATGGCGATAGAAATATTCAACTAAAAAATAAGATATGAGTCAATTTTCTCCGTTTAGCAAAGAAGAATTACTTCCGCAAGAAGAAATGCTAGAAATCAAAAAACAGAAAGGAGAATTGTTTATCGGCTTACCAAAAGAAACACAGTTTGAAGAAAAACGCGTTTGTTTAACTCCAGATGCTGTAGGCGCTTTAACTGCGCACGGACATAGAATAGTTGTAGAAACTGGCGCTGGAAATGCCGCCAATTATAGCGATAAAGAATATTCTGATGCTGGCGCAAAAATATCTTATAATGTTGAAGAAGCTTTTGGTTGTAATATCATTTTAAAAGTTGCTCCGCCAACCTTACAAGAAATTGAATATATAAAACCACAAAGTGTGTTGTTATCTGCATTACAACTTAAAACACAATCAAAAAAATATTTTGAATCACTAGCAAAAAAACGAATTACAGCCTTTGCTTTTGATTATATAAAAGATGAACACGGATTTTATCCTGTTGTAAAATCGCTAAGTGAAATTGCCGGAACAGCTTCGGTTTTAATTGCAGCAGAATTGTTAAGTAATAGCAATAAAGGAAATGGGTTGTTAGTTGGTAATATTGGCGGTGTTCCGCCAACTGATGTTGTTATTATTGGCGCAGGAACTGTTGGTGAATTTGCTGCCCGTTCTGCCTTAGGATTAGGCGCTCGCGTAAAAGTATTTGACAATTCGATTGCTAAATTAAGACGTTTACAGCATTGTTTAAATACACCAATTTATACATCAACCATTCAACCAAAAACTTTACTAAAAGCATTAATGCGTTGCGATATTGCTATAGGAGCAATTAGAGGGAAAAATCGTTCGCCAATTATGGTTACCGAAGATATGGTAGAGCAAATGAAAGATGGCGCTTTAATTGTTGATGTGAGTATAGATTGTGGTGGCTGTTTTGAAACTTCAAAAGTTACCACGCACAGCGAGCCAACATTTATAGAACATGGCGTTACACATTATTGTGTGCCAAATATTCCGTCTCGTTATGCAAGAACTGCTTCTGTTTCAATAAGTAATATATTTACACCGTATTTGTTAAGCATTGCAGAAGAAGGCGGATTTGAAAATGCTGCTCGTTTTGATAAAAGTTTACGAAACGGTATGTATTTTTATAACGGAATTCTAACAAGTAAAACGGTTGCAGACTGGTTTAACTTGCCTTTTAGAGATATTAATTTGTTGATTTTATAGTATTATTATCTCTATAAAAAAACTAACTTTGCATTTCAAAATTCTACAATGCAATTACTTAAAAGAATCGGATATTTTTTAATTGGAGCTTCCATCAGTTGTGTTGGAGTTTATTTTTTCTGGCAACAAAAGAATGCTACTTTTGATTACGGAATGGACGCTAGAACGCTTAAAACAATCAGAATTAGAGATAAAGTATATACTGCAGAAGCTAAAGAAACTTTAATTAAAAACGATTTAGATTCTACAACTGTAAATGCAATTCTTAAAAGAGGTGATGTTCATTTTGGAGAAAGTAAACCAAGAATTAAACCGTGTCCAGAATATTTAATTAGCGGAAAAGACAGCTTAAAAAATATTCAATTATATATTAAACGTTGCGATTCTGTTGCCACTATTCAGAAAGTAATTATAAACTAATTAGCAGTTTTTATATTTATCGTACAGCCCTACTCCGTTTAAAATCATAGGAATAATTTTTTCTAATCGTTTTTGTTTCGTAGCCTCTCTTTTTGCTTCAGAAATATAATCTGCATATTCTCTTTTTTTACTTAGTGTAAAGGTTTCAAATTGCGATTTAAAATCAGCATTTGTATTTAAAGTGTTTTGTAAAAGCTCAGGAATTATCAATTCTTTTTTAGTTCGGTCAGGTTTAATTTCTTTGCCTTCATCAACATTCTGTTTTGCTTCTAAAACATAAGTTTTAATAAGCTTTACGTCTATATCATCCAACGTAAAAAAACGCCATTGTAACATTGCTTTTGTTTTTCCTTCTTGTGCGTTCATTAATACTTTATGAGAATCTTTTAATAAACTACCTTGAAAGAACCACAAACCGCAATAATTTTTAAAAGCCGCCAAGCCAACAACATTTTTGCCTTTATAAACATACGTTGGTGCTCCCCATTTTATGGTTTCTTCCATTTTTGTTGATAAAAGTGTTGTACGAAGTAATTCCAATTCGGTTTTCCACTTTTCTTTTTTCTCGATGTAATTTGTGACGTCTTTCATGAAAAATAATTATGGTTTAAAATTAAACAAAAACAAACTTCTAATAGAGCTCTTAAAATATTTTTTATAATTTAGGACCAATTTAAGTTAAAAAAAATGCAATACAACGCCGAAACTGTTGATGAATATATTGACCAATTACCAGAAGATCGTAAAGTAGTTCTAACAAAGTTAAGAGCCATCATTAATGATAATTTACCTGAAGGATTTGTAGAACAACTCAATTATAAAATGCCAGGTTATGTGGTGCCGCATTCTTTATATCCAAGTGGATATCATTGCGATACTTCGTTACCGTTACCGTTTATGAATATTGCTTCTCAAAAGAATTTTGTGGCGTTGTATCATATGGGAATGTATGCGAAACCTGAATTGTTAGATTGGTTTGTTGCCGAATACCCAAAACATTGCAAGCGCAAATTAGATATGGGAAAAAGTTGTGTTCGTTTTAAAAAGATGGATGACATTCCGTATGAATTAATTACAGAATTGGTACAGAAAATGACGCCAAAAGAATGGATTGATATTTATGAAGCGAATGTGAAAAGGTAGTTCTTGACTCCGCTCGAACAGACAATATTACTTTAGATTTTTTTTTCATTCTGATAACGTTCCGAAATCTTCTTAATACTTTTTATCGATTTTTGAACCCAATCAAAATACAACACTTCTTTTTCTTTTGTAGTTAGTTGCCATTCAATATTAGATGCTCTTAATTTAGTGGTAATATCTTGTAAAATAATAGCTGCAGCTACCGAAATATTTAAACTTTCTGTAAAACCAACCATCGGAATTTTTAGAAATCCGTCAGCTTGATTCATCGTATATTCAGAAACACCTTCCTTCTCTACTCCAAATACAAAAGCTGACTTTTTTGTAATATCGAATTCGTGTAAAACACAAGAATCGTTATGTGGTGTTGTGGCAATAATTTGATAACCATCGTTTCGTAATGCATCCAAACAATCTTGCGTGTTGGTTGCCGATTTGTTGTACTTTTTAATATCCAACCATTTTTGCGAACCTTTTGCTACATGACGAGAAACTTTACTCGAATATTTATTCTGAATAACATGCACGTCTTGAACGCCAAAAATATCGCAACTTCTAATCACTGCACTAGAATTGTGTGGTTGATAAATATCTTCTAAAACTACCGTAAAATGGCGTGTTCGATCTTCTAAAACTCTATGAAAAGTTGCTTTACGTTTTTCACTTACAAAATCTTCTAAATAATTTAAAAACTGTGTATCTATCATCAATTTAAAATGCTTTTTACAAACATACTATAAAAATCATATTTTAGCTTAAAATTTAATTAGAATGAAAAATATTGTGGTTTTAACTGGTGCAGGAATTAGCGCTGAAAGCGGAATTAAAACTTTTAGAGATGCTGATGGATTGTGGGAAGGACACGATATTATGGAAGTTGCATCGCCACAAGGTTTTTATAAAAATCCTGAATTGGTATTAGATTTTTACAATCAACGTAGAAAACAATTGCTTTCTGTACAACCCAATAATGGACATTTGAATTTAAAAAAATTAGAGAATGATTTTAATGTGCAAATTATTACTCAAAATGTAGATAATTTACACGAACAAGCTAAAAGCAACAATGTGATTCATTTGCATGGCGAATTACTTAAAGTAAGAAGTACAGCAAATCCTAAGTTGGTTTATGATTGGAAAACTGATTTAGTTTTGGGTGATTTATGTGAAGAAAAATCGCAATTAAGACCACATATTGTTTGGTTTGGCGAAGATGTTCCGTTGCTAGAAAAAGCAGCAGAAATAACTTTACAAGCAGATATTTTGGTAATTATTGGAACTTCGATGCAAGTGTATCCAGCAGCGAGTTTAATCAATTATACAAAACCCAATATTCCTATTTATTTTATTGATCCAAAACCTTCAATTACAGAAAATCAATATCAAAATTTAACAATTATAAAAGATGTTGCCAGTTCTGGAACTGATAAACTGTTGGAATTACTCCGTAATTAATCGATTAAAATATTCGTACAATTCGCCTTTTGCAATTGCACTTCCTTTTTCTATTAAGTCAAAAATTTCTTCGTTTCTTTCTAAAGAGTAATTTTTAGTTCCGTTAAAATATTCAACAGCATCATCTGTTGCGTTAGACAATAACCATTCAAAACCTTCTTGTTCTAAAAGATTGATGTCTTTATTTATTTTCACAAAAATTCTGTGAATTTCATTTTCCTCGCATTTAAACAAGTTTACGCTTTGTTTAGAAAAGTGTTCTAAGTAGCTTGTTTTGTTTAAAACATCATCCCAAACAACATCAGAAAAAACATTCATTTCATCTTCTGCAACTTGCGGCTTCTCTTTTTTAAGTTCGTTCCATTCTTTTACATCAATACTTTGCGTTGCTAAAAAACGTGCAAATTCTTCGTGCAAAGCTTCAAATTGCTCTTTGGTAAGTTGTCTGTATTTCATTTTTAGTTAGAAAGTAAAAAAAGTTATAACGTTTGAAAGTTTATTAGGTTTCGCATCTCGACTCCGCTCGATATGACAGCTTAACCTGACAAAAATAAAAAACCTATCAAAATGAATTGATAGGTTTTAAAATATAATTTAAAGATTGCTTATTCAGCAATAACGTCAAAAGTAATATCTACAACAACTGTTCTGTGTAATCTTACAGAAGCGTCGTATTTACCTAATCTTTTAACTGATCCACCAGCAACTTTAATAAACTTTCTGTCTATTTCTGTTCCTGTTTTTGCAATTGCTTCAGCAACATCTGCATTGTTTACAGAACCAAATAATTTGTCTCCTGAACCAACTTTAGATGTAATCTTGATTTCTAATCCTTTAATTGCGTCTGCTATTTTAGTAGCGTCTTCAATTACTTTAGCTTCTTTAAAAGCACGTTGCTTTAAGTTTTCTGCTAATACTTTCTTTGCAGAAGAAGTTGCTAATACTGC
Source organism: uncultured Polaribacter sp. (assembly GCA_964022045.1). Lineage (GTDB taxonomy): Bacteria > Bacteroidota > Bacteroidia > Flavobacteriales > Flavobacteriaceae > Polaribacter. The sequence continues at coordinate 6,955 of CAXICE010000091.1, forward strand.
ATATCCTTGTGGGATTAAAAAGTTTCTACCATAACCATTCTTTACAGTTACAACATCATCTTTAAAACCTACATTTTCTACGTCTTGTTTTAATATTAATTCCATA
>CAXICE010000092.1:0-7019 GCA_964022045.1 uncultured Polaribacter sp.
CAAAATTTAATTTTAGCAGCAAAAGCGCATGCAGCAATTAATGGAAAATTTTCGCCAGATATTGAAGATGTTAAAGCGGTAGCAATTCCTATTTTATCACACAGAGTTGTAAAAAATTATAAAGCAGAAGCAGAAGGAATATCGATTTCTGAAATTATTACTTCATTATTATAATTCAATGAAAAAACAGACAAAAATATATATAATTGCTGTTGTTGTTTTTGTAGTTGCTTTTTTGGTTACGACTAAAGTAATTGAAATGTTAAAGGCTTAATTGCTTTCAATCGCTTTCACTTCTTCTCTATATAAATCCACTTTTCCTTTTAAAAGCACAGCAATTACAGTAACATCTTTGTCTTGTACTTTCTCAGGAACATCAATATATAACATTCCTGGAACTGAACTCCAATATTGTTTTCCAACTACTTTGTAAGACAATTTTGTTCCATTACCAACAACCCAAATTCTATTTACTTTATTCTTTAATCCTTTAATTAATAACGGACCGTTTGGCTTGTTATCTAAATACAAATACAAAATGGTTTTGTCTTTTGATAATGCTGTGTAGCCGTTAAAATGTTCTTTCGGAATTCCGGCTCTTGTACCATAAATAGCTTCTTTGTGTTTGTTTGTCCAACGACCAATTCCTTTTAAGATTTTTGTTTGTTCTTCAGGAATTGTACCATCGGGTTTAGGTGCAATATCAAGTAATAAATTTCCTCCCATACTTATGCAATCTACCAAAATCCTGATGAGTTGATTCACCGTTTTATAATCTGTATCGTTAGGTTGATATCCCCAAGAGTTATTCATCGTCATACATAATTCCCAAAATTCACTTAATGGTTTTGTAATTGGTACGCCTTGTTCTGGTGTTGCATAATCGCCATAACCTTGCAATCTAGAATTGATGAATGTATTTGGATTCTTTTTTAATAATAACTGTCTAATTTCTTTCGCTTTCCATTTATCGGCAGATTGTTCCCAATCGCCATCAAACCAATATAAATCTGGGTTGAATTTTGTCAATTCTTTTAATTGTCCAAAGTTGAATTTTGTGAACGATTTCCACTTTTTATCGTCTTCTTTATACTTTGTTTTGGTTCTTGTGAAGTTTGGATAATCTGGGTGCGACCAATCTAACAAAGAGAAATACAAACCAACTTTTAAATTTTCTTTTCTAACAGCTTTTACAAAAGGTGTAATTAAATCTCTTTTAGCGGGTGTTTTTTTAACAACACTTAATTTGTTCTGTTTTGTGTTCCAAAGAGCAACGCCATCATGATGTTTTGTGGTAATTACGGTATATTTTGCGCCGCTTTCTTTTATCAATTTAGCCCATTCGGTTGGATTGTAATTTTTAGCGGTAAATCCGTTTAGCTGCTTCATGTAATCAGCATACGAAATGTAATTGTTGTAGAAAGACCAAGATTCGTCAATGCCGTTAACAGCGTAAATTCCCCAATGAATAAAAACACCAAATTTGGCGTCTTTAAACCAAGCTAAACGCTTTTCTTTAGGTATTTCGGTTAATTGAGCGTTTGAATGAAATGAATTAATAAAAAAGAAGCAAATTAAAAGTAGTAGAATTTTCTTTTTAGAACTCATTGTAAAATTTAATTTAAAATATTATTCAATATACTCAAAAAAACTAAACATGTTTCCTCCATACTTTTTAGAATAACTAAAGTTTGGATGTGTAGAAATATCTGTATGTTTAGAGTGCTCAATAATTAATAAACCATCTTCATTTAAAATCTTTCTTTCGAAGATGATTTTTGCAATTTTTAAAAACTGCTCAGCTTCAAATCCATAAGGTGGATCTGCAAAAATAATATCAGCTTTTAAAGGTGTTTTTTCTAAAAACTTATAGACATCACTTTTGTAGGTGTTGATGTCTAAATCGAGTTCTTTTGCAGTGTTGTAAATGTATTTTACACAACCAAAATGTTTATCTATGCTGTAAATTGTTTTTGTTCCTCTAGAGGCAAACTCAAAACTAATATTTCCAGTTCCAGCAAATAAATCAATGACATCAACATTTTCAAAATAATAATTATTGTTGATGATGTTAAATAAAGATTCCTTTGCCATATCTGTAGTTGGTCTTACAGGTAAGCTTTTAGGTGCTGATAATCTTTTTCCTTTATGTTTTCCTGAGATTATTCTCATTTATGGTAAAATTGTATAATTTGAATGATTTGAAATGTCTTTGTCTTCATTAAAAAAAGGAACACTTAAATTGATGAAATCAATATTTCTAACGTATTGATATGTAATTTGATAGATTTCAGAATCTTTTTCAATATCGCCAATAAATGTCAATAAAAATTCTTCAGGATTTAATTCTAATTGTTCAGACGTAAATAAAATGTAATAAATAAAATCTTCTTTTGTATTGAAAGCAAAAGAGTTATAGAATAATAATTTTGAGTTTTTAATGACAACAATATCAAAATTTGACGCAGTAACATTTACAAAAAACTGTTTTTCTGTATTGTTTTTTGAGTGTAAAATCAATTTATCAATCAATATAGTTGAATGATGCTTGTACTCAAACTCACCAAATTTTTGAAAGAAAAAATTGTTGATGTTTATATATGGAACATACACATTTTTAACCTCTAGTTGCGATAAACTATCAAAAGCAATAAAATCGTTAGCAAGTGTTTTTATATTGTAGCTTAGATACAATTTTAGCTCTTCTTCTTTAAAAAGAGTAGTAGGAACAAGTGAAGATAAGTTGTTTTGATGAATTATTGTTACTTTCTCAAACTTCTGATTTAAAACTGAATTTTGGTTGAATAATTCTTCAATTTTAGAAAGTAATAATTCAGGTGTTAAAATTGAGTCATCAAATGTATAAGTAGTAAAATGGTGTAATTCTTTATTGATAGAATTACAGATACAAAAAGAAAATCCATCCAAACTAAATTGGATGGATAATTCTTTTCGATAATTATCTTTGGTAATATTATTTATCGTCTTTTTTTGCACTATCGTTTTTGTCGTAAGATGGTGGCCAATTACCTCCAGTTGTTACTTCATTTAAAGAACCTACAGAGATAAGGTCTCCTTTAATTTCGTCAGAAGTATTTGCTTCTAATTCTTGTTTTACTAGAGATGCATCCATACCAACTAGAACATCTGTTTTCTTGGCACTAGCAAAAAATACATCAACAAATACACCAGGAAACTTTTCTACGGTTGCAACTTCCATTAAAAAATCTTTGTTAGCTCCAGGTATTTTTGCCATATTTTTATAATCTCTTCCAGTAAACTTAGTTAAAACAGGCTCATAACCAATAGTATCAGTTACTCTTTTTTCAACATCTACCATAATTTTTTGCCATTTTGTACCTTTATTAACTTTTTCAACAACTGTTGTTGTGTTTGTTATTGCTAATTGTGCAGTGTCAATAAATTGAACTAAATCACTAATGTTTTTAGAATATTTTCCAGTTACTTGTTTATGAGCAATTTGTCCATCTCTAATGATTTTTAATTGATTGATAACTTTTTCATAAATAACTGCTTTGTTTTTATGAAACTGAATTGGTTTCATAACGCCATCATATATTTTCCAAGTTAAGAAAATAGCTAATACAAGCAATAAAATAGATACTAAAGGTCTTAACTTAAGTGGTAAGTATTTTACGATTAAAAATGCGACAGCACCAGTAATAATAATAGCGGCAATAATAGTAATTAACATTAGTATAGTTTTTAAATGAGTATTCGCAAATCTACAATTTTTTTTTAATCATAAAAATTTTTATGCATAAATCAATCACTATATTTGAAATTTGATTTTATATGCTAAAAACACCTATAGATTTTTATAAAGAATTGCTTCAAAAGTTTCCTTTTGATCCAACAATTAAACAACAAAAATTGTTAAATGAATTGTCAGATTTTATATTTGACAACAATAACCGTGCCTTGTTTTTATTAAAAGGGTATGCCGGAACAGGAAAAACAACAACTATTAGTACAGTTGTTAACTCTTTATCAAAAGCAGGACAGAAAGCTGTATTGTTAGCACCAACAGGTAGAGCTGCAAAAGTAATTTCTGTATATTCTAAAAAACAAGCTTTTACCATTCATAAAAAAATATATTTTCCTAAAAAACAACAAAATGGTTCTGTAGATTTTGTGATTCAGCCCAATAAGCACACAAATACACTTTTTATTGTTGATGAAGCTTCAATGATTCCTGATAGACCAAGCAATGCAAAATTATTTGAAACAGGTTCTTTACTAGATGATTTAATCAATTATGTGTATTCTGGTAAAAACTGTAAAATTATTTTTATTGGTGATACTGCACAATTACCACCAGTAAAATTAAATGTTAGTCCGGCTTTAGAGGCAAGAACTTTAGAATTAGATTTTCAAAAAGATGTTACTGAATTAGAATTGGATGAAGTAATGCGTCAGCATGAAAACTCAGGAATTCTTGCAAACGCAACAACTTTAAGAATGTTAATAGATAATGATGCTACAAATTTTCAGTTCGATTTAAACTTTCCAGACATTATTCGTTTAGAAGATGGTTACGATATTGAAGATGCTATAAATTCCGCATACGATAATATTGGAGTAGAAGACACTGCGTTTATTGTTCGTTCAAATAAAAGAGCAAACCAATACAACGAACAAATAAGAACAAAAATTAGAGGTCAAGAAAACGAAATTTCTACAGGTGATTACGTAATGGTTGTTAAGAACAATTATTATTGGTTAAAAGATGCATCTGAAGCAGGTTTTATTGCAAATGGAGATATTTGTGAGATTACACGAATCAATTCTGTAAAAGAATTGTACGGTTTTAGATTTGCAGAAGTAGAAGTTAGAATGATTGATTACCCAAATCAGAAACCATTTGAAACTGTTTTATTATTAGACACACTTTCTAGTGAAACGCCATCATTAACTTATGATGAATCTAATAAATTATATCAAGCAGTTAGAGAAGATTTTGCGCATGAAAAATCGAAATATAAACAATTATTAGCAGTAAAAAATAATAAATATTTTAATGCTTTACAGGTAAAATTCTCATATGCAATGACCTGTCATAAATCTCAAGGAGGACAATGGAAAACTGTTTTTGTAGAGCAACCTTATTTGCCAGAAGGAATTAGTGTAGAATACCTAAGATGGTTATATACAGCAATTACTAGAGCAGAAGAAAAATTATATTTAATAGGTTTTAAAGATGATTATTTTATCGATTAATTAAAGTAATATCCAATATAAATACTTCCGTAATTATTACTTCTTTTAATTCGATCACTTTTTAATTTTTTGGTATGATATGTAAATGTATAACCATATAAAAAGCGTTTTCTGTAATACCTATATCCTATATCTAACGAAAAATGAAAGGGCATTACATCATAAGTAACAGGACTTGATGTGTTTAAAAAGCTTCCTTGGATTGTAGCATCATATAAAGCATAATTTAACATTGGCTTTATAAAAATGAAAGACTCGCTATAATTTTGTGAATTTATATTTAAGTTCGAATTGAAAGCAACCGAATTAGAAAAAGGCTGTAGTTTCTTAAATCCAAATCTAGAATAGATCCCTGTTGATATATTTGTGAAAATAGTTCCAATTTTTAAAGAATTATAACTGCTAATGTCAAACGTATTATCACTACTTTTTGAAAAGTAATGTAAATAACTCGCATTAAAATTTAAGGCGAAAGCATTATGAATTTGATGTTTCCATCCTAAAGGCTCTGGAAAATTATAAAATCCATGTAAAAAATTTTGCAATTCTTTACCATTTGCATTTGGGCCAATCACACCAATTTCTATATCTGTAGTAAAAATATTATTTGAATTATAAAACCTACTTATTCCAAAAGAGCCATATAAATATCCAGCAAACGGTCTATCATGTAAGCTGGCAGTTTGAATGTTTGCTCTAAATGCAGTAAACATTAACTGTCCAACTTGAAATTTATAAATTCTTTTTGGAGATGTTTTTGAAGCATCATTTTTAACAGTTCTATAAGTTAAAAACAATCCATTTGTATAATAACCATCTCTATATACTGAAGTATATAAATCATTATCAGAAATTAGACTAATCTCTTTAGAGAAATTATTTTGAGCCATACTTAAAAAAGCAAAACTAGAGAAAAAGAGTAATAGAATTCTTTGCATCAAAGCAAATATAAAATTTGTTGATGATTATCTTTTGTTTTTGAATGAAATTAGTTAATATTTTGTAATTTTAACTGATTAAAAGTTTCATTTTTATATGCCAAAAGAACAATTATTTTCTCTCGAAGAGTTAAAAAATATTACTACAAAAAAAGACCTCTTAACATCATTAAAAACAAAAGACAACCTTTATCAAAAAATTGAAAAAACTCTAAGTTACGAAGAAGAACTAAGAGGTTTACAAATTGAATTGGTAAAACTACAGCGTTGGGCAGCTAAAAAGAGTAAGCGTATTGCTGTAGTTTTTGAAGGACGAGATGCTGCTGGTAAAGGAGGAAGTATAAGACGTTTTATGGAGCATTTAAACCCTAGAACAACACGATTAGTTGCATTAAACAAACCTACTAATATAGAAAAAGGGCAATGGTATTTTCAGCGTTATATAAAAGAATTACCAAATCCAGGAGAGATTGTGTTTTTTGATAGGAGCTGGTACAATAGAGCAGTTGTAGAGCCTGTTATGGGCTTTTGTGAAGAGAGTCAATATAAGGAGTTTTTAGTGCAAGTACCAGAGTTTGAGCACATGTTGTATGAAGATGGTTTAATTATTATTAAATTCTGGTTGTCAATTTCTAAAGATGAACAATTAAGAAGGTTTGAAGCTAGAAAACAAACTCCATTAAAAAGATGGAAATTCAGTCCAGTAGATCAAAAAGGGCAAGAAATGTGGGACTCTTATACATATTATAAAGAAGAAATGTTTAGTAAAACACACACTACATACAGTCCTTGGATGATTGTTAAAACTAATAATAAAAAAACAGCAAGATTAGAATGTAT
>CAXICE010000093.1:0-6768 GCA_964022045.1 uncultured Polaribacter sp.
TAAATAATAGTGTCTTTAAAAAATCGTTTTAAATTACTCAAAAGAAAAAGTCTTGCACAAATATAATAATTACCTCAAGTTTTGTGCGATAGAACTTTGTTTTATTACATTTGAAAACTTTAATTGATGTAAATATGAATTTAAACCCTAAAATAGCGGTTTTTGGCGGAGGAAGTTGGGCAACAGCAATTGTTAAAATGTTAACAGAAAACATTGAAAATGTTGGTTGGTATATGCGTAATACAAACGCAATAAATCACATAAAAAAGCACGGTCACAACCCAAATTACTTAAGTTCTACCGAACTTAAAACAGATAAATTAGATTTATCAAACGATATAAATAATATTGTTGATAATTATGAAGTGTTGATATTTGTAATTCCGTCTGCATTTTTAAAAGCTGAATTAGAAAAACTAACGGTTTCTTTAAATGATAAAATTATTTTTTCTGCGATTAAAGGAATTGTACCAGAAACAGGATTAATTATTGGAGAACACTTTCATGAAACATATAATATTCCGCTAGCAAATATTGGTGTTATCACAGGACCTTGCCACGCAGAAGAAGTTGCAATGGAACGTTTATCGTATTTAACCTTAGCTTGTTTAGATCAAGAAAAAGCTAAAATACTTAGTGGTTTTATTGCTGGAGATTATATAAAAACAAAAATTTCTGATGATATTATAGGAACCGAATATGCAGCAATGTTAAAAAACATTTATGCAATTGCTGCAGGTATTGCACATGGTTTGGGTTATGGAGATAATTTTCAATCAGTGTTAATGAGTAATGCGATTAGAGAAATGAAACGCTTCATTAAAAAAGTACATAAAATGAAACGTAACATTAATAACTCTGCTTATTTAGGCGATTTATTGGTAACTGGATATTCTACGTTTAGTAGAAACAGAATGTTTGGAAATATGATTGGTAAAGGCTACACCGTAAAGTCTGCGCAAATGGAAATGAGTATGGTTGCAGAAGGATATTATGCCACAAAAAGTGCTTTTAAAATTAAAGAGAATAATGGTGCAAAAACACCAATTATTGATGCTGTTTACAATGTTTTATACAATAAAAAAGAAGCAAAAAAGCAGTTTGAAAAACTAACACATAAGCTGAATTAGTTGTTTGTTTACATTTAATAACTGAATAAAAATTTACGTTTTTAATTTAGTTTTCAAATTACTTAATTGCTTCAGACAACAAATATTTTTCTTCAAACAACCCTTTGTTTAAAGAATTTAATGCCACTATTTTATCGGTTTTTTTTACTAAAAGAGATATATTATAGTTACTTCCTCCGTAAGAAATCATTCTTACAGGAATGTTTTTTAAAGCGTTAAATACAGTTGCATTTATTCCTTGGTTATTTTGAGAAAAATCGCCAGCAACACAAACTATACTTAAACTTTTATCTATTTCTACTTTTCCAAACTCTTGTAATTCTTTGGTAATTTCTGGTAAAAAATTAATGTTGTCTATCGTTAATGAAACCGCAACCTCTGATGTGGTAATCATATCGATTGGCGTTTTATATTTTTCAAAAACTTCAAACACTTTTTTTAAGAAACCATACGCCAATAACATTCTGTAAGATTTTATTTTAATAGCTGTAATTCCGTCTTTAGCAGCAATAGCAGTAACACCTTTATTTACGGTTTTGTTTTTGATAATGGTTCCTTTTGCATTTGGGTTAAAAGTGTTCTTTAACAAAACAGGAATGTTATTTTCCTTAGCAGGAATTAAACTTTGAGGATGTAAAATTTTTGCTCCAAAATATGCCAATTCAGCAGCTTCATCAAAAGAAATCTCTTTAATTGAAAACGTATTTTCTACAAATCTCGGATCATTATTATGCATTCCATCAATATCTGTCCAAATTTGAATTTCATCAGCATTAACAGCAGCGCCAATTAACGAAGCTGTATAATCACTTCCACCACGTTGAAGGTTAGAAAATTCTCCAATTTCATTTTTACAAATAAAACCTTGAGTAATCCATGTAGTTTCTTTTGGTTTTTGATTGATAATTGGAATTATTTTTTCTTTTATTTTTATAAAATTGGGTTCATTTTCTTTGTTAGTTTCCATAAAATCTAGCGCAGATATTAATGTTGAAGAAATTTGAGTTTCTTCTAAATATAACTGCACCAAATTTGTCGATAAAATTTCTCCTTGCGCAACAATTGTGTTTTCTAAAAGTAAATTAGCAGTGTTTTGAGTTAGTTTTCTAAGTGTGTAAAAGTTTTCAGTTACAAAATCAACTGCTTTTTGTTGGTAAACTTTTGTTGTAAATAATTGATTAACCAATAGTAGATAATTAACTTCTAAATTAGAAATAACTTCTAAAGCTTCTTGTTGTTGGTTTTCTTTAATTTTTTTATAAATATTTATTAAAGAGTTTGTTGTGCCAGATACTGCAGATAAAACAATTATTTTTTCTTCGTTTATATTCGTAATAATTTCAACTACTTTTTTTATGTTTTTGGCATTTCCAACAGAAGTTCCACCAAATTTTAAAACAATCATTTTGTTATTTTTTGACAAAAAAACAACGAAACACAATTAGTAACAAAATTATTTAATATTTTTACAAATTATAACACTGTGTTTAAAATTAAACAGACATGAAAACAATTCAAGAAGCTGTAGAAAGTACAATTCGTAAAACACCATTTATCGAAGAAGCTTTAAATGAGAAGCTAATTAATGTTTCTTCTTTAGCAAGAATTATCATGCCAGAGGTTTCTAAAGTCTTAAATAAAGAAGTAAAAATTGGTGCTGTAATGATGGCAATAAACAGATTATCACCAGCAAACGAATTAAGAATTAGAAGAAATATTAAAAAACTAGCTTCTAATTTGGGTGATTTTATTGTGCGTTCAGATTTATGCGATTTTACTTTTAAAAACACACCTTCTTTACTAAAAGAAATCTCAAAATTATTAAGCAAAGCTTCAGATAGTAATGATTATTTTTTAACGGTTTCTCAAGGAATTTTTGAAACAAACATCGTTGTAAACAAAAACCTTCAAGTTTTTGTAGAAGATATGTTTAAGAATGAAACATTGATAAATAACGTATTAGATTTAGCATCTATAACCCTAAAATTACCTAAAGAAAACTTAGAACAATCAGGAATTTATTATTTCATATTAAAGCAATTAGCCTGGGCAAACATTCCATTACAAGAAATAATTTCTACAACTAATGAAATGACAATTGTTGTAAAAGAACAAGATGTAAACGAAACTTTTTCAATTTTAATGGGTTTAAAATTGAGTTAGCTATCTAAAATATGAGTCGGAAAACCATCAATACTGGTTTGGTTTTTATCTTTCCAATATTGCTCTATTCCAGATTCACCTTTTTCTTCAGCCCAATCATTTAGCTCATTTCTTTCGCCTTTATAATCGTAAAACGGAATCGACATTCCGCAAGAGGTTTGTGCGCTTTCAATATCAATTTCAAAAATTTGACGTGTTCCAGGAATTTCTGGAAACAAAGAAATAACACTTTTCCAACCTTTGTCGTTTGGTTTAATTTCTCTTCCTTTTCCGTACAAACGTAAAATATTTGGCGCGCCTTCAAAAGAGCAAAACATAATAGTAATTCTGTTGTTCTCTAGTAAATGCGCAGCAGTTTCGTTACCGCTTCCTGTAACATTTAACCACAAAACTTTGTTTTCATTTATTACTCGAAAAGAATCCATTCCTTTTGGAGATAAATTTATTCTTCCGTTAGCTGGAGCAGTCGCCACAAAAAACATTTTTTGTTTTTCGATAAAGCCTTGTAGCCTTTTGGTGATAGATGTATAGAATTTTGCCATAAAAAAGTCATTTAAAAAGCGAAAGTTACTGAAAAAAGACATCAAAAATTATGGTTTTTTGTTTTAATTATTACCTTTAGGCAACTTAAAAATTTTCTATTATGGAATATGGTTTTTTGTCGGTAATTCCGCCAATTGTTGCAATTATTTTAGCGCTAAGAACAAAACAAGTGTATATCGCTTTAATTTTTGGTATTTGGTTTTCTTGGCTGATTATTAAAGGATGGAATCCATTAGACGGAACGTTGGCGATGATTGAAGGAATGGTAAACGTTTTTAAATCCGAAGGAAATACAAGAACCATAATGTTTAGTGCGTTGGTTGGTGCGCTGCTAATTTTTATTCAATTTTCTAGAGGAGTTGAAGGCTTTATCAACATTTTAAACAAACAAATTGTAAAGTTTGAAAATAAAAAAGCAGGTTACAGCAGAGTAATGGTTCAGGTTTTGGCAACGGTAACAGGTTTATTATTATTTGTAGAAACCAGCATCAGTTCGTTAACAGTTGGAACTTTATACAGACCAATTTTTGATAAATTAGGAATTCCGAGAGAAAAGTTAGCATACATTGCAGATTCAAGTTCAGCGCCGTCATCTATTTTAATTCCGTTTAACGCTTGGGGCGCATTTATTATGGGATTGTTGTTAACACAAGGAATTGACAAACCATTTTCTGTGATGATTTCATCTATCAAATACAACTTTTACCCGCTGTTAGCAATCGGAATTTTATTCTTTATCATTTTATCAAAAAAAGATTTTGGATTGATGAAAAAAGCAGAAAAAAGAACCAAAGAAACCGGCTTGTTAATGAACGAAGGTTCTACACCAATGGTTTCTGACGCCGTAACTTCATATCCGCCAAAAGAAGGAATTGAAGCAAAAGCATATAACATGATTGTTCCGTTGTTGGTAATGGTTTTAATGATGCCAATCAACTTAATATATACAGGTTGGAGCGCTGTAAAAACATCCACTTCATTTTTAGATCATGCATCGCAAGCAATCGGAAACGGTTCTGGATCATCATCGGTTTTATACGCTGTAATTGCATCAATTTTAGTAGCCATTGTGATGTATTTTATCCAAGGAATTATGAAGCCAAAAGAAGCGGTAGATTTAACTTTACGCGGAATTAGCGAATTAATGCCGTTGGCTTTATTAATGTTATTAGCATTTGCCATTGGCGATGCTTGTAAAGAATTAGAAACCGGCGTTTATGTTGCCAACGCAACTAAAGAATGGTTGTCGCCAGAATTATTACCAGCAGTTGTTTTTATCATTAGTTCTTTTATTGCATTTTCTACAGGAACTTCTTGGGGAACTTTTGCAATTATGATGGCAATTTCAATTCCGATGGCAAATATTCATGGTGCAGATATTACCATTGTTGTTGCTGCAACGTTGGGTGGCGGAATTTTTGGAGATCATTGTTCACCAATTTCTGATACATCCATTATATCATCTATGGCATCTGCGAGTGATCATATAGATCACGTAAAAACGCAATTACCATACGCTTTGGTTGGCGGAATTATAACAACATTGGCCTATTTAGCAATTGGGTTTTTAGGATAACTCTCAACAAAATTTAATACATTTACGAAACGATAAATTAACCTCACGCCAAAAGGCATAAAAAGAAACACAATGAAAAAAATATTTTTACCAATAATAGCTATTTGTGCTGTTTTTGCTTCATGTACAGAAAGTATTGATAGCATTATCAATGCAAAAGAAGTTGAGCGTATAGAACGAATTTTGGCTTCGGATGAAATGGAAGGAAGAAGAACTTTTACTCCAGGAATTGATAAGGCAGCAGATTTTATTGCTGGTGATTTTGAAAAAACAGGATTAAAGTTTTTTGGTGACAATGATTCTTATTTTCAACATATTACCATGATTAAAGCTTCTGCAAATGAAATTAGTGGAAAGTTTGGTAAAGAAACATTAAACACAAGCAATGTTGTTGCTAACACAACATCTGCAGAAATTAATATTGCCTCTTTAGATGGTTACAAAGTTGTTGTAATTAATAAAGATGACAACCTGTTTAGAAAAGCATTTTCAATAACTAGAGAGACAGAAAACATCATTGTTTTAGTTGATGATGCTCACAAAAAGAACTTTGCAAGAATGCCAAGATTGGTTGGTAGAGCAAAGTTTCCATCAGAGAATTCACAAGTATTTATTTTAACGAAAAACCTAAAAGCGACTTCAATAAAACTAAATATTAAAAACACTCTTGTAGAACAAAAATTAAAGAATGTTGTAGGTGTAATTCCAGGAAAAGGAAAAAAAGATGAATATGTAGTTTTTGGTGGACATTATGATCATTTAGGTATTGGAAAACCAGATAAAAACAAAGACAGTATTTTTAATGGTGCAAACGATGATGCGTCGGGAACTACTGCGGTTATGATGTTGGCAAAATATTTTAACAAAGTAAAAGATAACGAAAGAACGTTGGTTTTTGTTGCTTTTACTGCTGAAGAAATGGGTGGCTTTGGAAGTAAATATTTTAGTAAGCAATTAAATCCAGATAAAGTAATGGCAATGTTTAATATTGAAATGATTGGTACCGAAAGTAAATGGGGAACCAACAGCGCTTATATTACAGGTTTTGAAAGAAGTGATATGGGAAAAATCTTACAGAAAAACTTAAGCGGTTCTAAGTTCCGTTTTGAACCAGATCCGTATCCAAAACAGAACTTATTTTACAGAAGTGATAATGCTACATTAGCAGAATTAGGAGTTCCGGCGCATACCATAGCAACGGCAAAAATGGATGAAAAACCAAATGATGAGCCAAATTATCACAAACAAAGTGACGAAATTGAAACACTAGACATGGTTAATATGTCAGAAATTATCAAGTCGATTGCATTAAGTAGTAAAACAATTATTAGCGGAGAAGATACGCCAACAAGAGTT
>CAXICE010000094.1:0-6719 GCA_964022045.1 uncultured Polaribacter sp.
AATCATTATTTTATTTGTCCAGATAACGGATTAATCTCTATGATTGCTTCAGAAATCAACCCAACCCAAATTGTAGAAATTAACATTCATGATCGTGTAGAAAGCAGTTTTCCTGTCTTAGATGTTTTTGTACAAGTAGCTTGTTTTATTGCTCGTGGCGGAAGTTTAGGGGTTATTGGAAAAGAAATTCAGTCATATAAACAAATGACCGAGATTCAGCCAAAAATAAATTCAAGTGAAACGCAAATTACTGGAAGTGTCATTTATATTGACAATTACGGAAATGTTATTAGCAATATCAGTAAAAAACTATTTTCTGAAATCGGAAAAGGAAGAGATTATAAAGTGATTGCAAGACGTTATTCGTTTAGTAAAATTCACAAAAAATACAACGACATTATCAATTATCAAATTGATGAAGACAGAAAACATTATGACGGAAACAGATTGGCAATTTTTAATTCTGCCGAATTTCTAGAAATCGCTATTTACAGAAGTAATTTAAATACTGTTGGCGGCGCTTCTTCTTTATTAGGACTGAATTACAGAGATACAATTACCGTAGAATTTCACTAAAACTTAAAGAAAATAAATCATGTTTGTTAGGATTGTAAAAATGGGATTTCATGCAGAAAATGTTGATGCTTTTCAAGCAATATTTGATGATAAAAAAGAAAAAATAAGAGGCAACAATGGTTGTTTATTATTAGAATTGTATCGCGACAAAAACGACCCAACAATTTTCTTTACGTATAGCTATTGGCAAGAAGAACAAGATTTAGAAAACTACCGAAATTCTGAATTATTTAAAAGTGTTTGGGCAGAAACAAAAGCATTATTCAACAAAAAACCAGAAGCTTGGAGCGTTGATAAAATGGTAAGTTTACCGTAAACAATTATCCGTGAACAATTATCAGTAATTGCTAACGTTATTTGAAAAGAAATAAATGCATAAACAAATCAACAATTAATCAATGTTACCAATCTTAAGAAAAGAATTCAATTTATTTTTTGCTTCGCCAATTGCCTATTTGGTAATCGGAGTTTTCTTGTTGGTAAACGGTTTGTTTTTATGGGTTTTTAAAGATGATACCAATATTTTAAATGCTGGTTTTGCAGATTTAAATAGCTTCTTTTATTTAGCACCTTGGATTTTATTATTCTTAATTCCGGCAATAACCATGAAAAGTTTTGCAGACGAATTAAACTCAGGAACCATAGAAACTTTACGCACAAAACCCATTACAGATTGGCAAATTGTAATGGGGAAATTTATGGCTTCGCTCCTATTAATTATCGTTGCGTTAGCACCAACGTTGACGTATGTTTATACGATAATTCAATTGGGGAATCCTGTTGGAAATATCGATTTAGGAAGCACAATCGGTTCATATATTGGTTTGTTATTTTTAGCCGCAACCTATACTTCTGTCGGATTGTTTACATCTACATTTTCTAAAAATCAAATTGTTGCCTTTATTTTAGGCGTTTTTATCACGTTCTTTTTGTTTTATGGATTTGACGCTATTGCAGGTTTATTTCCATCAAACAGTTATACAATTCAGTTGTTAGGAATCAACGAACATTTTAAAAGTATTAGTCGTGGTGTTATCGACACAAGAGATGTTTTATACTTTGTTTCTGTGAGCGTTTTCTTTTTATTACTAACTAAAAACCAGTTACGTAATGTCTAAGAATTTACAATTTTATGCAAAATTATTGGTTGGTTTATTGCTGATAAACTTCTTAGGAAATCAATTTTATCAACGTTTCGATTTAACACAAGACAAACGATATACGTTAACCAACACAACACATTCTGTTTTAGATAAAGTTGACAATGTATTAAGTATAAAAGTATATTTAGAAGGCGATTTTCCTGCTGAATTTAAACGCTTACAAATTGAAACCAAACAGTTTTTAGAAGAGTTAAGAGCTGTAAATAATAATGTTAGAATTCAGTTTATAAATCCAGATTCGTTTAGAGAAGATTTAATAAAAAAAGGATTTATTCCTAGTCGATTAACGGTTGAAGAAGAAGGGAAATTATCGGAAGCAATTATTTTTCCTTGGGCAGAAATATCATATAAAAAGAAAGGCTATTTGGTCAATTTATTACCAAATTCTAATGCAAATTCGCAAGACGAACAATTGCAAAATGCCATAGAAAGTTTAGAGTTTTCTTTTACTAGCGCAATTAAAAATATCAGCCGAAAAAACAAACAGAAAATTGCCGTTATTGCTGGGAATGGCGAATTAGAAGATATTTATTTATATAGTTTTCTTAAAGATGTTGGCAGCAAATATGGTTTATCAAAATTCACGTTAGATTCTGTACTTACAAATCCACAGAAAACTTTGCGAGATTTAACGAGTTTCGATTTGGCAATTATCGCAAAACCAACGCTAAAATTTTCTGACAACGAAAAATTAACCTTAGATCAGTTTATAATAAATGGTGGAAAAACACTTTGGATGATTGACAATGTGCAAGCAGATCAAGATAGTTTATTGCAAACCGGAAAAATGTTGGCGTATCCGCGAGATTTGAATTTAACCGATTTACTATTTGCGTATGGCGTTCGAATAAACACTACTTTAATTAAAGATTCTTATGCTGCAAAAATTCCGTTAGCAACCGGAAATGTTGGTAATAAAACACAGTTTCAATATTTACCTTGGACTTTTCATCCATTGGTAAACGGAAATGCAAATCATCCAATTACAAAAAATATTAGACCCGTTCGTTTGCAATTTACTACGCAAATTGACACCTTAAAAAACAACATCAAAAAAACACCTTTATTAGCCACTTCTCTATTATCTGGAAAATTAGGAACACCCAATTTTGTAGATTTGAAAAGCATTGTGGATGACCAAAATACAGATGCATTCAAAAGCGGAAAACAATTAACTGCGGTTTTGTTAGAAGGTGAATTTAATTCGGCTTACAAAAACAGAATCAAACCGTTTAACACTTCACTTTTTAAAGCACAAAGTGCTGCAAATAAAATGGTGGTAATTGCGGATGGCGATATTGGAAAAAACCAAGTTTTAAAAAACCAACCGTACGATTTATCAACCGATAAATGGACGCAAGAAACTTTTGGAAATAAAGAATTCCTGTTAAATACTGTAGATTATTTATTAGATGACGATGGCTTAATTAACTTAAGAAATAAATCGTTAAAAATTAATATGCTAGACAAACAAAAAGCGTTTGAAGAGCGTTCTTTTTGGCAGTTTTTTAATGTGCTTTTACCGTTGATAATCTTAGCAATTTTCGGATTCATTTTTAATTATATTAGAAAAAGAAAATATACTTAAATAGGATTCCCGAAAAATCGGGAATGACAATTCGTTGTCATTTCGAGCGGAGTCTAGAAATCTAATCCATTAAAAAAGTTGTAAGGTTTTAAAAAACTTCATTTCTATAACAGAAATCGACAACATTTCCATCTTTGATTTTTATTGTATAATGATCTCGATAGTGCTTATTTTTTTTGTACAAACTTAAATAAACATAATCGTAACCTTTATGTCTCATTGACCTAAATATTTTCATATCAAAATACTTATTTCTTTTTCTTTTAGAAAAACGAAAACTGTTTGTTTTAATTTTAAGCTTCTTTTTTGTATCTATTGTTTTAAATTTATAAAACAAGTTTTTAAAGTTTTCATCAAAACATCTTCCTGCTAAAAATATTCTCTTTTTTGATTCTGTTAATCCACTAAAAAAAACAGATTTACTTGAAAAACCAATATAATCTTTTGGGAAAATTTTTGTCATAAAATAATCAAAGGCTATTTGTTCTTTTATTATTTGCTCATTTTGAGCAGGTAAAACAAAAGGAATGAGAAGTAAAAGTGTAATTAAATATCTTTTCATATTATTTTTTCTTGATTAAAAATACATAAAAAAATGGTTTTTGATTACTCGGGAATGACAAAATGTTTGTCATTGCGAATGGAATGAAGCAATCTTTTTAATTTCTAAACAAACAGATTACTTCGTCATAAACTCCTCGTAATGACAAATAATACTAACAACCTTCCTCACAACAATTATCATCCTTTACCAACTTACAAGAAATCACAGCTAGTAATGCACCAATAATTGGTGCAGCAATGTACAACCATAAATGCTCGTAATGCCCAGAAACAATTGCTGGTGCAATAGAACGCGCCGGATTCATAGAAGCTTTTGTCATCGGTCCTGCAAACATCGCTTCTAACAAAACAACACCACCAATGGCAATTCCTGCCATGGTTCCAACCTCTTTACTTCCGGTAGAAACGTTGATAATTACCAACATTAAAAAGTAGGTTAAAATCAATTCTAACACAAAAGCGCGCCACATATCTAACGTAGGAATTGTGGCTCCGTAAAATTCAGATTCTGGAAATAAATACCATAAAATTAAACTTGCGGTTAAAGCTCCTAAAATTTGAACAAAAATAAACTTCGGAACTTCTTTCCAAGGAAATTTTTTAGCATACGCAAAAGCAATGGTAACTGCCGGATTAAAATGTGCTCCAGAGATTTCTCCAAAAGCATAAATCATCGCCATTACAATTAATCCCCAAGTTATGGCAACTCCAACATGTGTAACATCGCCGCCAGTAATTTCGTTAATAGTCATTGCTCCTGTTCCGCAAAATATCAATGCAAAAGTTCCAATAAATTCAGCAATATATTTTTTCATTGATTGAATTCTAATTTTGGCAAATATACAATCTCTATGATAACTTTTTCTGAATAATTACTGATCAAAACGTTTCAAGTTGGTGATTTGTAACAAATGCGTTATCTTTTCGTCGTTTTAAAAAAACATCATCAATAATGAAGCAATTAAAACCAATTATTTTCAGCTTACTTTTAGTTATTTCTGTTTTTTCAGGATTTAAAATGCATAAAAGTGAACAATCGCTGCAACAATATAAAAACGATTTAATTGAACTTTCTAATGTTGAATACGGAATTTTAAATGTTGATACATGGGAAAATTTATTGGCAGATATTATTGTTAGCAAATTAGATGATTTTGATAGTGATGAGTCTGGTGGTGAAGAAATGAAAAAGAATGTTTCTGTTTTATTAAAAACCTTAATTGATGATTACGAGAAAACCGTTGAAAAGAAAAATGCTGGCGGTCTTTTTGCTTCCGTAAAAAACTCTTTATATGCTTCTGCTTTTGACGGAATTAGAGAAGATATACCTGCATTAACTGATAAAGTAATGGCTTTTTTAGATGTTAAAAACAATAAAGAAGGCATCAAACAATACATTGTTGTACTCTTAAAAAAATACACCAGCAGTACTTTTGAAAGAACAGATTACTCTAAAGTAAATTCAATTGTAGAAAAATACGAAGGAGAAAATAGCGATGCAACCGTTACTATTTTACATCAAAAACTAGAAGATGAAAATGCTGTAAATCAAATATACAAATTGTTTTTATTAACTTCTTTCTTAGCTTTTATTGCTTTGTTTTTCTTTGGAAAAATCATTACAAAAACAGATTATTTACTCGGAATCTTATTCAGTTTTTTACTTTTATTTTTAGGAATCTCTTTACCAATGATAGAAATTGATGCACGAATTTCTGAGATGAGTTTTTTAATTTTAAATGAAGCTATCGAGTTTAAAAATCAGGTTTTATTTTACAAAAGCAAAAGTATTTACGAAGTAGTAACTTTAATGATGCAACAAAAAACGTTCAGTTTAATTGCTGTCGGAACGTTAATCTTTTTGTTTAGTGTCTTGTTTCCAATCACAAAATTACTTTCATCAATTCTATATGTAATCAACAAAAAACTAAAAGAAAGTAAAGTGATTCAGTTCTTTATTTTTAAAACTGGAAAATGGTCAATGGCAGATGTTTTTGTTATTGCAATTATGATGGCTTTTATAGGTTTTGAAGGAATTGTAAACGATCAACTAAATCAATTAACTACCATTTCTGATTCGGTTGATATTTTAACCACAAACAATTCTAGCGTACTTTTTGGTTTTTATGCTTTTACCGCTTTTGTAATTGTAAGTATTGTTATTTCTCACAGAATTCACAAAGAAAGAAGCTAACTTAAAACAATTGTTGATTCATCTTTTTTGACTATTTTTAGTTTCTAATCTAAAAATCTATCAACATGAAAACAATGACTTGCAATCAATTAGGTGGCGCTTGCGATGTAACTTTTAGTGCAAATACTTTTGAAGAAATTGCAGAACAAAGCAAACAACACGGAATGGAAATGTACCAAAAACAAGACGCAGCACATCTTGAAGCAATGGGAAAAATGCAAGAGTTAATGAAAGATCCAAACGCAATGCAAACTTGGTTTGAAAGCAAACGCAAAGAATTTGACGCGTTGTAAAAATGAAATTAAAACGCATTGATTTTCTTTTCTTCGGATTTCTATTTACCACAACAATTCTATTATTATTTTCTTGGAATCAAACAGAAAATGTAGTTGACTTATTAATAACTAGAGGAATTATTTTCGCGGTTAGTTTGGCGTTTATTTTTTTAAATCCAGTTTTAAATTCCAAATTATTTAGTTTTTTCAGAAACATTTATCCTGTGATTTTTGCTGGATATTTCTACACAGAAACTGTGTATTACAATAAATTATTTTTCAATAATTTAGATACCATTTTTATTAATTTTGATGAAGCTATTTTTGGCTTTCAACCAAGTTTAGAGTTTTCTAAAACC
>CAXICE010000095.1:0-6581 GCA_964022045.1 uncultured Polaribacter sp.
TTATGTTACTATATGTTACCAGAAACTATGAATATGGAATTCTTCGGAGAAGGATTAAAAGAAGTTTCTAGAATGAGTGTTTTCTACGCAACCTTAGTTGGTTTAGTGGTAGGTGCAGTTATTTCTTCTGTTACTGAATATTACACAGGATTAGGAAAATCTCCAATCTTAAAAATTGTACAACAATCTTCTACTGGAGCAGGAACAAATATTATTGCTGGTTTAGCGACTGGAATGATTTCTACTTTCCCTTCAGTTTTATTATTTGCTGGTGCAATTTGGGCATCTTATTTCTTTGCAGGATTTTACGGAGTTGCTTTAGCTGCTTCTGCAATGATGGCAACAACTGCTATGCAATTAGCAATTGACGCTTTCGGACCAATTTCTGATAATGCAGGTGGAATCGCAGAAATGAGCGAACAAGAACCAATTGTTAGAGAGCGTACAGATATTTTAGATTCAGTTGGTAATACCACTGCTGCAACAGGAAAAGGTTTTGCAATCGCTTCTGCTGCATTAACATCGTTAGCATTATTTGCTGCTTATGTAACTTTTACTGGAATTGACGGAATTAATATTTTTAAAGCACCTGTTTTAGCAATGTTATTTGTGGGTGGAATGGTTCCTGTAGTATTCTCTGCTTTAGCAATGAATGCTGTTGGTAAAGCTGCCATGGAAATGGTACAAGAAGTGCGTCGTCAATTTAAAATGATTCCTGGAATTATGGAAGGAACTGGAAAACCAGAATACGATAAATGTGTAGCAATTTCTACTGAAGCTTCTTTAAGAGAAATGATGTTACCTGGTTTATTAACTATTGGTTTCCCATTAATTATTGCTTTTGTTCCTTTATTCTTTGGAATGGATAAATTAGCTATCGCAGAAATGTTAGGTGGTTATATGGCTGGAGTTACTGTTTCTGGTGTACTTTGGGCAATTTTCCAAAACAATGCTGGTGGAGCTTGGGATAACGCAAAAAAATCTTTTGAAGCTGGAGTAGAAATCAACGGAGAAATGACATACAAAGGCTCTGAAGCTCATAAAGCTGCTGTAACTGGTGATACTGTTGGAGATCCTTTTAAAGACACTTCTGGTCCATCAATGAATATTTTAATTAAACTAACTTGTTTAATTGGATTAGTGGTTGCTCCTATTTTAGGCGGACATTCTTCGGATACAGATCACGCTGATGCAAATGTAAAAGTTTGGATAGATAAAGACGGTACTAAACACGAAATCAAAACTGATGCAAAGTTTATTGCTAATAATGATGTAAAAAGTGAAACCAAAGAAGTTAAAGTAGAAATGAAAAAAGGTGAAGGTGATTTATACACTGCAACTGTTACTGCAATTAATACTGTTGATGGTAAAAAAATAAAAACTACTCAAAAAATAAAAGGGACAAAAACTGAGGTAAAAGCTAAGGTTGATGAACTATATGGTGATAAAGATGGTAAGCACAAAATGAAAAAAATAATTAAGGAAGAGATTCATGTTGAAGTTAATTAATTCTTTTATTTAATGCATAAAAAAAGCACCTCAATTGAGGTGCTTTTTTATTTATTATAAGTTGAAATTATGCAATCGGTCCTCCGTTCATAATCTCTTCGTTTGCAAATTCTTCGAACTGTGCAAAGTTCTTTCTAAAAGAAGCTGCTAATTCCATTGCTTTTGCATCGTATGCATTTTTATCTGACCAAGTATCTTTTGGATTTAATACTTCATCCGGAACATTCTCACAAGTTGTTGGCATCGATAATCCAAAAATTGGATGTTGCACAAACTCAACATTATTTAATTTTCCTTCTAAAGCCTCTGTAATCATAGCACGTGTGTACTTTAATTTCATTCTGCTTCCTGTTCCGTAAGAACCACCTGTCCATCCTGTATTTATCAACCAAACATTAACACCTGCTTCTTGCATTTTTGCGCTTAACATTTCTGCATATTTTGTTGGGTGTAATGGCATAAATGGCGCTCCAAAACAAGCTGAGAAACTTGGTAAAGGCTCGTTAATCCCTGCTTCTGTTCCAGCAACTTTTGCTGTATAACCAGAAATAAAATGATATGCGGCTTGACCCGGAGTTAATTTTGAGATTGGAGGTAACACACCAAAAGCATCTGCGGTTAAGAAGAAAATATTTTTTGGGTTTTTACCTATTGATGGTGTTTGAATATTATCGATATGATAAATTGGATAACTAACTCTTGTATTTTGAGTGATTGAAGTGTCTTCAAAATCGACAGCTCCATTATCATCCATTATTACGTTTTCTAAAATCGCACCTTTTTTAATTGCTTGGAAAATCTCTGGTTCTTTTTCTGCCGATAAGTCAATTACTTTCGCGTAACATCCACCTTCAAAATTAAATACTGTATTTTCATTTGTCCAACCGTGCTCATCATCACCAATTAATTTTCTTTTTGGATCACATGATAAAGTTGTTTTTCCTGTTCCAGATAATCCGAAGAAAATTGCAGTTTCTCCATTTTCACCAACATTTGCAGAACAGTGCATTGGCAACGTATTTTTATCAACTGGTAAAATAAAGTTTAATGCAGAAAAAATTCCTTTTTTGATTTCACCTGTATAACCAGTTCCACCAATTAAAGCGATTTTTTTACCAAAATTTAAAATTGCAAAGTTGTGTTGACGTGTTCCATCTAATTCTGGATCTGCCATAAAACCTGGTGCATTAATTACAGTCCATTCTGGAGAAAAAGTTTTTAATTCTTCTGCTGTTGGACGTAAAAACATGTTATAAGCAAACATGTTGCTCCAAGGATATTCATTTACAACTCTAATATTTAATTTATAATCTTCGTCTGCACAAGCGTAGCTATCGCGAACAAAAATTTCTTTTTCTGATAAGTAATTAGTTACTTTATCGTATAATTTATCAAATTTATCAGCATCAAAAGGCAAATTAATATCTCCCCACCAAACTTTATCTTCTGTGATTTCGTCTTTAACAATAAAACGATCCATTGGAGACCTTCCTGTAAATTCGCCGGTATTAACTGCTAATGCTCCTGAAGAAGCCTCTACTCCTTGTCCTTTTTCAATAGTTGTTGCGTGCAATTCATCTGAAGTTAAATTGTAATGAACTGTTGCGTTTTTAATTCCTAAACTATCTAGTGAAATTGATTTTGAATCAAGATTTACCATGTTTAATTTTTAAGTTATTTATTTAGTTGTGTTAAATAATAAGGGACAAAAATACAGATTATTTTTACAATGATTTAACCTTTTGATATTTTTATCAACTATTTATTGTTGATTTCTTTTTGCAAAAGCAATTACCATAAACAACCAACCTAACATAAAGAACAATCCTCCAAGAGGAGTAATGAACCAAATACTTTTAGCTGAAACTCCTAATAACTGAATTGCATAAATTGATCCTGAGAAAAAGAGAATCCCTAAAAAAAACAAATTACTAATTCTATTTTTTTGTTTATCATTAAAACCTTGGTATGTATTTACAAACAGTAATACAATTACATGGTACATTTGATACCGTACTGCTATTTCAAAACTACTCATTCCTTCAATAGTTAATGTTTTAGCTAAAGCATGTGCTCCAAACGCTCCTAAAATTATTGTAATAGCTCCAATTATCGAAGTTATTGTTAAATTTTTATTCATTATCTTGATTTTTGTTTTATATTAAACTTTTTAAATGATTTATGTATTTTAGCTTTCCCTTTTTACAAAAATCAAACAAGTAAAATTAGTTATAAAATAATAAAATGAGAAACATCTTAATTATTGGAGCTGGAAAATCTAGTTCTTCCCTTATAAAATATTTATTAGATAAATCATCCTTAGAAAATTTACACATTACAATTGGAGATATTTCTATTGATGAAATTAGCAAACGATACCAAAATCAGCATAATTTAACAGTAATTGAATTAGATATTTTTAACAAAACTCAAAGAGTAGAAGCCATTCAAAAAGCAGATATTGTTATTTCTATGTTACCTGCAAGGTTTCATTTAGAGGTTGCAAAAGATTGTATTCAATTTCAAAAAAACATGGTTACTGCTTCTTACATTTCTGATGAAATGAAAGCTTTAGATGAAGCTGTAAAAAAGAATAATTTAGTTTTCATGAACGAAATTGGCGTTGATCCAGGAATTGATCATATGAGTGCCATGAAGGTTATTGATAAAATTCACGAAAAAGGCGGAAAAATGTTATTGTTTGAATCTTTTACTGGCGGATTAGTTGCCCCAGAAAGTGATAATAATTTATGGAATTACAAATTTACTTGGAATCCTAGAAATGTTGTAACTGCCGGCCAAGGCAACGCGGCAATGTTTATTCAAGAAGGAACCTACAAATACATTCCGTTTCATAAACTATTTAGAAGAACAGAGTTTTTACATATCAACGGAAGTGGAAAATTTGAAGCGTATCCAAATAGAGATTCTTTAAAATACAGATCTATTTACGGATTGGAAGATATTTCTACAATGTACAGAGGAACCATAAGAAGAGTTGGTTTTTCTAGAGCTTGGAACGTGTTTGTGCAACTTGGAATGACAGATGACACATACACAATTGAAGATTCTGAAAACATGAGTTATCGTGATTTTACGAATTTATTTTTAGCCTATTCTCCTACCGATTCTGTTGAATTAAAATTACGATCGTATTTAAAAATTGACCAAGACGATGTAATGTGGGAAAAATTATTAGAGCTTGACATTTTTAATCCGAAGAAAAAAATTGGATTGAAAAATGCTACTCCAGCACAGATGTTACAAAAAATATTATCTGACAAATGGACACTTTCTAAAGATGATAAAGACATGATTATTATGCATCATATTTTTGGCTATGAATTAGATGGTAAAAAACAACAAATTGAAAGTAGCATGGTAGCTTTTGGAGAAAACCAAACCTACACAGCAATGGCAAAAACCGTTGGATTACCTGTTGCAATAGCAACTTTAAAAATATTAAATAACGAGATAAAAACCACTGGAGTTCAAAGACCAATTTCTAAAGAAATATATGAACCAATTTTAAATGAATTAAAAGAATTCGGTATTTCATTCAAAGAAAAAGAAGTTCCGTATTTGGGATACAACCCTGATAAGGTATTTGGGTAATATAATGGAAAAGAAAAACTAAAATGCGGTTTTGTAATTTTACGAAACTGCATTTTTACATTTTCAAATAAAAATCTTTGGTCAGATTTATATATTCTTTAGTGTATTGATGTCTAGAAATTTCAATAACCAACGCTGATTCTTCAATTGTTTTTTCTTGAAAAGAGAAGGTCATTAAACTTCTTTTTATTTCTGAAGTTGCATTGCCTTTTACTCGACAAACTTTATTTAAAAACAAACTATGCTGCTTAGCAAGTTCTGCAAATTTTTGCTCTTCTTTAAATGGAATAATCACAGAAAATTCACCAGAACTAGAAAGCAATTTTGAAGCTCCAATAATTAAATCCTCAAAAGTTAATGATGATGTAAATCTTGCTTTATTTCTAGCATCATCTTCAGTTTCAAAAGCATCTGCATAAAATGGTGGATTCGAAATAATAACATCATATTTTTCTTCTTCGGCTGACATTTCAGCAACAAACTCTTCAAAAGAAGCATTATAACAAAACAATCTATCTGCCCAATCGCTTAACTCAAAATTTTCAACACATTGTTCGTGTGCATTTTCGTCAATTTCTATTGCATCAATTGTCATTGCATCACAACGTTGCGCTAACATTAAAGCAATAATTCCGGTTCCAGAACCAACATCTAAAATACTATCAGGGTAATTTTCTAAAGAACACCAAGCGCCAAGTAAAACAGCATCAGTTCCAACTTTCATTGCAGTTTTATCCTGATGAATTACAAATTCTTTAAATTGAAATGGTTTTGATTTGATAATCTGTAGATTTTGATTGATTAATTGTCTAAATACAATTCTATCAATCCTTTTGGAGTTTCAACTTCAATTACACCGTTTTCTCTATCCACTTTTTTGATAAAATCATCTATCATCGGAATAAAAACTTCTTTATCTCCGTTGGTAATTTCAAACAATGGTTGCGCAGTTTTATCATTGATTCCTTCAATAGTTCCAACCAATCCGTAATTAACATCAACCGCTTTAAAACCAATAATTTCATGGAAATAAAATTTATCTCCAGTCAATTTTGGCAACAAATCTAATGGCAAATACACATCGGCTTTTAAAACACTATCGGCTTCTTCTTCTGTGTACATATCTTCGAATTGCACACGTAATTGATTGCCTTTTTGAAGTAAACTTTTTTCAATAAAAAATGGAATCAGATTATTGCCTAAGTCGACAAAAATTGATTCCATTTCTTGATACAATTCAGGCTCATCGGTATCTAATTTGATAACCACTTCACCTTTAAAACTATGTTTTCTAACGATTTTGCCTAAATAAAAACAATCTTCTTTACGCATCTCGCTAAAATTTTGAATTACTCTGCAGTATTCTCTTCAGTAGTTTCTTCTGTTGCAGCTTCTTCAACAACCTCTTCAGTTGTAGCTTCAGCAGCAGCCTTTTCCGCAGCTAACGCAGCTTCAGC
>CAXICE010000096.1:0-6497 GCA_964022045.1 uncultured Polaribacter sp.
TTTTGCTTTGGTTTTTGCCAAGTTTTCGGAATTTTAAATTAGTTTTGCGAAGATAATTATTCGGATTTAAAGATAGAACTTTTTATGAGAAAACTAAAGAATAGCGAGTTAGGAAGAATATCGGTTGATGAATTTAAAGATGTAGCAAAAACGCCTTTAATTGTGGTCTTAGACAACATTAGAAGTTTAAATAATGTTGGTTCGGTTTTTAGAACTTCGGATGCTTTTTTAATCGAGAAAATTTATCTCTGCGGAATTACAGCAACGCCTCCAAATAAAGAAATTCACAAAACTGCTTTGGGTGCAACAGAATCTGTGGAATGGGAATATGTTGAAGATACGCTGACGCTTATTAAAAAATTGAAAGATTCAAAGATTCAAATATTATCGATTGAACAAGCAGAAAATAGCACCATGCTAAATGATTTTATTCCAAATAAAAATCAGAAATATGCAGTTGTGATGGGAAATGAAGTAAAAGGCGTTCAGCAAGAAGTAGTTTCTGCATCTGGTTATTGTATTGAAATTCCGCAATTAGGAACAAAACATTCGTTAAATATTTCTGTAAGTTGTGGTGTTGTTCTTTGGGATTTGTTTAATAAGCTGAAGTGATATTACTACATACCAATAATTAATTTGGCAATCCAAAAGTAAATTAGAATTCCAAAAATATCATTACTGGTTGTTATAAAAGGACCTGTTGCAATCGCAGGATCAATTCCTCTTTTATTTAAAAATAATGGAATAAAAGTCCCAATTAATCCAGCAACAATAATTACTACAATTAAAGAAACAGAGATTGCAAGTGCTTTTTGAGCTTCTCCATTGTACAACCAAATAAATAAGAATAAAAAGACAGCTAAAATTAATCCGTTTAAAGCAGCTAAAAACATTTCCTTTATCAGCCGGTTATTGATACTTCCTTTTACATCATCATTTGCCAAACCTTGTACAATAATCGCAGAAGATTGTACTCCAACATTACCAGCCATAGCTGCAATTAATGGCGTAAAGAAAAATAAAATGGCATCCTCGCTAAATAAATCTTGAAAGCCTTCCATAATTAAAAAAGCACCAATTCCGCCAATTAATCCTAAAAACAACCAAGGAATTCTTGCTTTTGTTAAATGAAAAATACTATCATCAGAATCTACATCTTGTGTTAAACCAGCTGCCATTTGATAATCTTTATCGGCCTCTTCTTTTAATACATCAACAATATCATCAATGGTAATTCTACCTAATAAAACTTCGTTGTCATCAATAACAGGAATTGCTTCTAAATCATATTTTGCCATAATTTTTGCAACCTCTTCATCGTCTTCATTTACATTAACAGCATCTACATTAGACTTAGCAATGTCTGCAATTTTTTGATCTGATTTTGCAATAATTAAATCTTTTAAAGAAAGTCTTCCTACTAATTTATCATGCTTATCAACCACATAAATAGAGTGTACACGTGTAACATCTTTGGCTTGAGCTCTAATTCTGCGCATACAACCTGCAACAGTCCAAGTTTCATAAACTTTTACAAGTTCTTTTGCCATTAAAGAACCTGCAGAATTTTCATCGTAGGTAAGTAACTCTTCAATTTCTTTTACATGTTCTTCATCCTCTATTTGAGACATTACTGCCTCTTGCCTTTCTTCAGACAATTCACCAATTATATCTGCAGCATCATCAGAATCTAATTCTTCAACCTCTTCGGCAATTTCTTTTGCAGTAAGCTGTTCAAATATTTTTTCACGAATATCTTCATCCAATTCAATTAAAATATCTGAAGTAGTTTCACTATCTAAAAGTTTGATAATATAAACAGCTTCTTCAAAAGATAATTCTTCTAAGACCTCTGCAATATCTGCATAATGCATTTCAGAAAAAAGCATAGAAAGAGCCTTATCATTACCGG
This sequence comes from uncultured Polaribacter sp., assembly GCA_964022045.1. Taxonomy (GTDB): domain Bacteria; phylum Bacteroidota; class Bacteroidia; order Flavobacteriales; family Flavobacteriaceae; genus Polaribacter. The sequence continues at coordinate 1,913 of CAXICE010000096.1, forward strand.
TTTCGATAAATAATGCAACTTCTTCTATAAGCTCTTTAGTGATTTCAAATGCCATTTTCTGCTATTTTTGCGGTCAACTGTATAAATTCTTGAACTGATAATTGTTCAGGGCGTTTCGCAAATATAGGTTCTTCTTTTAAGGAATCCGAAAGATTGAATGATTTTAAACTTCCACGTAACATTTTTCTTCGTTGATTAAAAGCCATTTTTACAACACGGAAAAATAATTTTTCATCAACAGGAAGTGTGTAATTTTCTTTTCTGATGAATCTTATTACGCCAGAATCTACTTTTGGTGGCGGATTAAAAACTGTTGGCGGAACTGTAAATAAATACTCAACATCGTAAAAAGCTTGTGTTAAAACAGATAAAATTCCGTACACTTTACTGCCTTCTTTTTCTGCAATTCTCTTAGCAACTTCTTTTTGAAACATGCCAGCAAATTCCGGAATAAAAGCTCTGTTTTCTAATGTTTTAAAAACAATTTGAGTAGAAATATTATAAGGAAAATTACCAATTATAGCAACTTGTTCATTATTAAAAAGCTGTGTGATTTGTTGCTTTAGAAAATCACCTTCTATAATGTTGAACTTCTCTTTAGTTGTGTTTAACTTTATATGTTCTAACGGAAACGTTTCTTGTAAATAGGTTACTGATTCAGAATCTAGTTCTAAAACGGTAACTTTTGGTTTTTTTTCTAATAAATATTTTGTTAAAACGCCCATTCCAGGCCCAATTTCTAACACATGATTGTATCCATTTTCGGTTAAAGAATCTGCAATTCTTTTAGCGATATCTTCATCTGTTAAAAAGTGTTGCCCTAAATGTTTTTTTGCCTTAACGCTCATACTTATTTGGTTATTTCATTAGAGAAAAACTCATTTACAATTTTTAATTCGGTTCTAAAAGCTAACATTTTATCAGCAAATTTTTGCATTCCGCCAGTTCTTAATCTTTCTGCATCTTCTTTGTAATAATTATCTAAATCTGCTCTAGATTTTGCCGTGTATTGTACAGAATATGTAATTCCGCCCATATCTTCTTCAACTAAAACTTGCGTTAGTTTTGCTGAAGTAAATTTACCTGTTGCCAATACTTCTGGAATGTGGTTTTGAATCCATGCTAACCATTCTTTATGAATGCTTTCGTCTATGCTTAAAGTTACGTTGTAAATATACATTTGTGTGGTTCTTAATTAACAATATCGCCTCTGAGTTTTCGGTATTTTTTTCTGGAATCCACCAAATAAATACTCGAAGGATGTTCAAAAATAATCTTTTGATAATATTCAGAAGCCTTTTCTCGATTATTTAATTTTGATTGATAAATTTCTGCAATTTGATACAGCGAATCGTCAACAAAAATACCTTCTTTATCTAAAGCAATAACTTGCGTGTAATTATCGATTGCTTTTTGATATTCTTTTGTTTTATCAAATAAATTAGCTTGTTTATACAAAGCTTCATCTTCAATTTTTTGACTTTTATACGCAATAATTAACTTTTGCAACGTGTCAATTGCTTGTGTGTTTTTATTCTGAAAAGCTAACAAATCTGCTTTGGCATATAATTGCAAACCAATATCTAAAGAATCTTTTGGTTGATTATCAGAAATGATTAAAAATAAATCTAACGCATCGTTTGCAATGAGTTGTGTTGTTGAAGCTTTTAGTACTTTTAACTGTGCAAAAGCCCATTTAAAATCGTTTTTAAAATAGGATGTTTGTGCTACTTTAAAGCGTGCTTTTTGTGCTAAAGGATGATTTTTTATACTGGTTTGTACTTGAGAAAAGTAGATCAAAGCTCTGTTATATTTTCCTGTAAACACATGAACATCGCCTAGTTTTAATTTAATTTCTGCTTGTTGAAATTTAGATTTTGCAACGGCTTTTGCATTTGTTAAAATGGTAATTGCTTTTTCGGGTTCGTTTTTCTTAAAAGTTAAATAATCTGCATATTCAAGTTGAATTTTTAATGTGTTAGATTTTTTTCCGTAACGCTTAAAAATTTCTTCAAAAAGGACTCCTATATTTTCTTGATTTGTAGCAATTGCTATTTTTACTGTGTATAAATTCGCTGTTAAAATTTGTTCTATAAACGGACTTTTCTCTAAGATAAAATCAAAGCATTTTTTAGCAGTTTCGTATGCTTTGTTATTGTAAGAATTGTATCCTAAGTTGAGAATATTTACAATATATTTTGGATTTCTATTAAACAATGCTTTCTCTTGAATCAACGCTTTTTCATATTCTTTTTGCTGAACAAATAACCAGCTCAATAAAACGTTCCAAACATTTTTAGGATTGCTAACAGATTTTCTAATCAGTGCTTTTTTGAATAAAATATTGTTTTTATTTAAACCATCTTCAGTAATATACCTACTTGTTAAACGTTGCACAGCATTTAAGTAATTTTCGTTTTTATCAATTAAATCAATGTACGAAACAAACATTTCTTTAAAGGCTCCTTTTTCGCCATAAATTTGAGCAATCTGAATTTCATAATTTGCATTCGGATTGTAACGCATGGTTTCTTTATAGGCTAAAACAGCATAATCTAACAACGCATTATCATTAAACAATCGCCCAATTAAACCACCCATATTATTGTATTTTTTTATGGAGTTTATGGCTTTGTCATAATAAATTTTAGCGGTTTCTTTTTGCTGCTGCTTTTCATAATTATAACCTAATTCAACATTTAAGTACGTGTGTTTTGGTTGTTTAAGCAATCTTTCTTTTAGTAGTTTTTCTACTTCATCAAACTTTGAAGTTTCTTGATAAGAACTTATTAATCTTTTTAAATATACTGTGTTATATTGATTTTTTTCAAAGAGTAATTTAAAGATTTCTGTTGCTTTTTCAAACTCACCATCTCTATAATATTTTTCTGCCAATCTAAAGTTGTCTTGCCCGTAAACAAAGGAACTTAGAAGGATAAAAAAGAGAATGATGATTTTTTTCATGATATTCAAAGATAAGAACTAGAACGTTAAATTTTTATTAAATCAGATGATTTCTAGAAACATGATGTAACATTTTGGCACGAAACTTGTCTATTAGATATAAGAACTAACAAATTTATTATTATGAGCAAATTAACTAAACAATACGAACAAGCAAAAAGCAACTCTAAAATGTATATGCAAAACGGACAAATAGCTGCATATTTAAACGCATTATTAGAAATGAATAAATATAAAAGATTAATGGTTGCAGTTGTTGCAAACTAAAAAAGTAAGTTTTAAGAGGCCTCAAAACTTACTTGATTATACTTTTATACTTTAAATTGATTTTCTTAATCAATCATATCAAAACCACAATACGGCACTAAAACATCCGGAATTTTAATTCCGTTTTCTGTTTGATAGTTTTCTAAAATTCCCGCCAAAACTCTAGGCAAAGCAAGAGAACTTCCATTTAATGTGTGTGCTAATTGACTTTTTCCTTCCTTATTTTTAAAACGTAATTTTAATCTATTTGCTTGATAGGTTTCAAAGTTAGATGCAGAACTAATTTCTAACCATCTGTCTTGCGCTGTAGAAAACACTTCAAAATCAAAAGTTAAAGCAGACGTAAAACCTGTATCGCCACCACACAATCGTAAAATTCTGTATGGCAATTTTAATTCACGTAATATTTCTTTAATGTGCTCAACCATTCCGTTTAACGCATTATAAGAATTATCTGGATGTTCAATTCTTACAATTTCTACTTTATCAAATTGATGCAATCTGTTTAACCCTCTTACATGCGCACCGTAACTTCCAGCTTCGCGACGAAAACATGGTGTATAACCTGTACAAGTTATTGGAAAATCGCTTTCAGTAACTAAATTTCCACGAAACATATTTGTAATTGGCACTTCTGCTGTGGGAATTAAATATAAATCATCAACTGTAGAATGATACATTTGTCCGTCTTTATCTGGTAATTGACCAGTTGCAGTTGCAGATGCTGTATTTACCAAATGCGGAACTTGATATTCTTTATAACCAGCTTCAATATTTTTATCTAAAAAATAGTTGATTAATGCACGTTGTAATCTTGCACCTTTTCCTTTATAAACAGGAAATCCTGCTCCAGAAATTTTGGTTCCCAATTCAAAATCTATGATGTCATATTTTTTTGCTAATTCCCAATGTGGCAAAGCATTTTCCCCTAAATCAGGAATGGTTCCTTCAGAAAAAATGTTCTCATTATCTTCTTCAGATTTTCCTGCTTTTACAGAAGAATGAGGAATATTTGGAATTTGATATAACAGGTCTTGTAAATTGTTAGAAAAGCCATTTAATTTTTCTGTTAATTCTTTAGAATGTTCTTTTAATTGGGTAGTTTTTTCTTTTAAAAGATTTGCTTTCTGAGCTTGTCCAGATTTAAAAAGCTCGCCAATTTCTTTAGAAATTGTATTAGATTCTGCTAAAATATTATCTAATGAAGTTTGTGTAGTTCTACGATTTTCATCCGTAGTTAAAACAGCTTCAATAATTGCTTCAGCATTTGCAAAATTACGTTTTGCTAAACCTTCTAAAACAGTTTGTTTGTTGTCTCTAATAAACTGAACTTGTAACATCTTGTATCTTTTTT
>CAXICE010000097.1:0-6465 GCA_964022045.1 uncultured Polaribacter sp.
TTTGGAATGGAATTTGGCGAGTTAAACGAAGTAACGCAACATAAAGATTTTGGTGTTTTTAATTCAGCCGAATTGGTTGTTGGAATCGCAGTTCCTGGAGGAAATTCGTACACAAGAAAAGAAATAGACAATATTATTAAATGGGTAAAACGTCCGCAAGTTGGTGCGTTAGGAATGATTTATTGTCGTGTAAACGAAGACGGAACATTCAAATCATCAGTTGATAAGTTTTACGATCAAGAAGATTTAGCAAAATGGGTTGAGAAAACTGGAGCAAAACCAGGAGATTTAGTTTGCGTTTTATCTGGAGAAACTAATAAAGTAAGAGCACAAATGTCTGCTTTACGTATGGAATTGGCAGAACGTTTAGGATTAAGAGATCCAAAAGTTTTTGCACCACTTTGGGTAATCGATTTTCCTTTATTAGAATTAGATGAAGAAACAGGTCATTACCACGCAATGCATCATCCATTTACATCACCAAAACCTGGTCAATTAGAATTGTTAGATTCTAAACCTGGCGAAGTAAAAGCAAACGCTTACGATTTAGTATTGAACGGAAACGAAATTGGTGGAGGTTCAATCAGAATTCACGATAAAGAAATTCAGGCTACGATGTTAAAACATTTAGGCTTTTCTGAAGAAGAAGCAAAAGCACAATTTGGTTTTTTAATGGATGCTTTTGAATATGGAGCGCCGCCACACGGAGGTTTGGCTTTTGGTTTGGATAGATTGGTTGCTATTTTAGGCGGGCAAGAAACCATTAGAGATTTTATTGCTTTCCCAAAAAATAATTCTGGACGCGATGTAATGATTGATGCGCCAGCAGCTTTAGACACAGAACAGTTACAAGAATTGAGCATCAAATTAAATGTTCAAGAAAAATAAATAAAATCCCGCTAAAGCGGGATTTTTTAATACAAAAAAGATGATTGTAAAATTAGCCGAAGGAACTATTAAAACAAAGTTTGGAGAGTTTAAAGAAACGTTGTTCTATGACGGACAAAAAGAATCTCATGCTTTGGTAATGGGAACAATTGAGAACGAAGAAGATGTTTTATGTAGAGTGCATTCTTTGTGTATTTTCGGTCATCATTTTAATAGTATAGAATGTGATTGCAGAGAGCAAATGGAAATTTCTCAACAATTAATTCAGAAAGCAGGAAAAGGAATTGTGGTTTGGTTAAATCAAGAAGGAAAAGGAAACGGACATTATGCGTTGATGAAAAGTATTGAGCATAAGAAAAATGGTGTTCCGCAAGCTGAAGCTTATGAAGCAGTTGGATTTAAAAAAGATGCAAGAGATTTTACGGTTGCTGCAGAAATTTTAAAAGAATTAAACGTGAAATCGGTAAGAATGCTAACTAACAATCCTAATAAAGTTGAAACTTTAACCAAACACGGAATTATAGTTACTGGAATTCAAGAAACAGTATTGTAAGAAATTTAGTACTTTCAACTTATGAAAAAACTAACCACACTTTTAATTATTCTGATTGCTTTTAAAGGATATTCTCAAGAAATTACAGGACAGCAATTGTTAGAAAAAGCAATTCAATATCACGATCCAAACGGAACTTGGAATACTTTTAAAGGAACTTTATTTGTTACGATGGAAACTCCAAAGTCGCCAAAAAGAGAAAGTGAAATTACTATTGATTTACCAAATCAACTATTTTCCGTTACAGCAACTTCTGGAAAAAACACATCAGAATATCATATTGATAAAGATCAAATTAAAATAGGTTTTAATGGAGATGAAAATCCGTCTGAAGCAATTTTAAAGAAAAATAGATTGAGTAAAGATCGCGCTAAAATGTATCAAAATTATTATACGTATTTGTACGGTTTACCAATGAAATTAAATGATGAAGGCACAATTATTCACAATAAAATAGAAAGAAAAACCTTTAAAGGAAAACAATATTTGGTGTTAAAAGCAACCTATAAAAAAGAAGTTGGTAAAGATACTTGGTACTTTTATTTTAATCCGAAAACCTTTGCTATGGAAGTGTATCAGTTTTTTCATGACGAATCTAAAAACGATGGAGAATATATTTTGTTAACCGAAGAAGAAACCATAAACGGTGTAAAAATGCCAAAAAAAAGAGCTTGGTTTATGAATAAAGATGATAAATACTTAGGAACAGATATTTTATCAACTAAACAATAAAAAACATCAATGTCATTTCGACCTTGTGGAGAAATCTCCCTTTTTTATAAATAGAGACCTTTCGACTGAGATCAAGGTGACAAAAAGAAACAAATGCCAACAGCAAAATACATATTTACTAAAATTCATTTATGGAGATATAAACACATATCAGAACGTCAGTTTGTATATATTTTAAGCATTTTTGTAGGTTTTTTAGCAGGTTTAGGAACTCTAATTTTAAAGAATATGACTTTTTTTATAGAGTCTATTTTAGAAAGCACTTTTATAAAAGATTTTAAGAGTTCATTGTATTTTATCTTTCCAATAATTGGGTTGATTTTAGTGTATTACATTAAAGTTAAATTGATAAAAAAACCTATTGGACATGGAATTTCTACCACACTATATTCGATTTCTAAAAAAAGCGGAATTATAGAGAAATACAAAATGTTTGCTTCTCTAATTACAGCTCCAATAACCGTAGGTTTTGGTGGTTCTGCAGGATTGCAAGGACCAGCTGTTAGTACAGGAGCAGCATTAGGTTCTTATGTGTCTCAGCTTTTTAGAATGAATACAAAAACAAGAATGTTGTTGATTGGTTGTGCAACTGCTGGCGCAATGTCATCTATGTTTCAAGCGCCAGTTGCAGCCATAATTTTTGCGGTAGAAATATTCAGTTTAGACTTGGCATTTGCAAGTTTAGTTCCGTTATTGTTGGCTTCTGTTTCTGCCGTTATTACTTCATATTTTTTCTTAGGTCAAGATGTATTATTCGGATTTAAATTACAAGATACTTTTCAGATAAATGATATTTTCTTATACGCTTTTTTAGGAATTGTAACAGGAATTGCTTCGGTATATTTTTCTAAAATGTATTTTACAGTTATTCGTTTTTTTGATCGATTTTCTAATAACCTAAAACGATTAATAGTTGGAGCTTTAGCAATTGGTGTCATGCTGTTTTTTATTCCACCTTTATATGGTGAAGGTTATGGATTAATTAACAACTTACTAAATGGAGACACAAAAGCAGCTTTATCAGATATTCCTTATAACATAGATTTAAATAATGTTTGGATGGTAGTAATGATGCTCTTAATTATTACTGTATTTAAAGCAATTGCCATGACAACTACTTTTGCTGCGGGCGGAGTTGGAGGAATCTTTATCCCTACTTTAGTTATGGGAAGTGCAATTGGAAATGCTTTTGCAAAAATTGCAAATCAATTAGGTTTTTTAGTGTCAGAATCTAATTTTACATTGATTGGAATGACAGGCTTAATGGCAGGGGTTTTACATGCACCTTTAACCGCAATTTTCTTAATTGCAGAAATTACTGGCGGTTACGAACTGTTTGTGCCTTTAATGTTAGTTGCAGCAATAAGTTATGCATTTACAAAATACTTTATTTCTAACTCGATTTACACAATAGAACTGGCAAAAAGAGGCGAATTAATTACGCACAATAAAGATAAAAATGCGTTAATGATGATGAAAATAGATCAGGTTTTAGAAACTAATTTTATTGTCTTACAAAGCGAAATGACTTTAGGAGAAATGTTAAAAGAAGGCGTAGCAAAGTCTAGTAGAAATATTTTTCCGGTTTTGGATGAGCAACATCAATTTTTAGGAACGGTTTTGTTAGACGATGTTCGTTCTGTGATGTTTGATCAAACTTTGTATGAAAACACATCAGTTTCATTATTTATGAAACCTGCTCCAGAGGTAATTTTTCATAATGATTCTATGGAAAAAATAATGAACAAATTTAAAGGAACAGGAGCTTGGAATTTACCCGTTATAAAAAACGGAAAATATGTTGGTTTTATTTCTAAATCGAAATTATTAACCGCTTACAGAAATAAATTGATTGAAGTAACGAGTTAATTTCCGCTTTTTGTAGTTTTGTACTAACTTTATCTTTTTTATATGAAAACACTTCTTAAAATTCTGTTTATCATTTTTATCTTTTGGATGGTTATTGGTATTTATTTATTAAAAACCGAACACGAAAAGGCAGAAATTGTAATGGGTTTAGGTGTTTTCTATTTATCATTTTTATTGATGCCAATTTTTATTTATCACAGATATAAAGGTGGCAAATACAAAAAATATCAATTGAATGATCAAAAGATAAAAGACTTGATTAATAATAAAGATTCTTAACTAAAGAATCTAATTCTTTATACCTTTGCCACTTATGATAGACGCAAAAGAAGTTACTTCAGAAAAAGCTGTTTTAATTGGTGTTATTACACAATTTCAAGACGAAACTCAATCTGAAGAATATTTAGACGAGTTAGAATTTTTGACATTAACCGCTGGAGGAAAAGCTGTAAAAAGATTTACACAAAAATTAGAAAAACCACATCCAAAAACATTTATTGGAGCAGGGAAATTAGAAGATGTTGCTGCATATATTGAATCTCACAATATTGGTACAGCCATTTTTGATGACGAATTATCGCCTGCACAAATTAGAAATATAGAAAAAGTATTGGATTGTAAAATCTTAGACAGAACCAACTTAATCTTAGATATTTTTGCGCAACGCGCACAAACAAGTTCAGCAAAAACGCAAGTAGAATTGGCGCAATGTCAATATTTATTACCAAGATTAACAAGACTTTGGACACACCTTGATAAACAAAAAGGAGGAATTGGAATGCGTGGCCCTGGAGAAACAGAAATTGAAACTGACAGACGTATTATTCGAGATAAAATTACCATTCTAAAAAAGAAACTTTTAACGATTGATAAACAAATGGCTGTGCAACGAAAAAACCGTGGAAAAATGGTTCGTGTTGCGTTAGTTGGTTACACAAATGTTGGAAAATCTACCCTAATGAATTTGATTAGTAAAAGTGATGTTTTCGCAGAAAATAAACTCTTTGCAACTTTAGATACTACTGTAAGAAAAGTTGTTGTAAAAAACATTCCTTTTTTATTGACAGACACAGTTGGGTTTATTAGAAAATTACCAACGCAATTAGTAGAATCGTTTAAATCTACATTAGATGAAGTTAGAGAAGCAGATTTATTATTGCATGTTGTAGATATTTCTCATCCAAATTTTGAAGATCATATTGCATCTGTAAATACTATTTTAGATGAAATAGAAAGCGCCAATAAACCAACAATTATGGTGTTTAATAAAATTGATGCGTATGCTCACCAAACAATTGATGAAGACGATTTGGTCACTGAAAAAACCAAAGCACATTACACCTTAGAAGATTGGCAAAAAACGTGGATGAATGATATTGAAACAACAGCTGTTTTTATGTCTGCAATCAACAAAGAAAATATTGAAGAGTTTAAAAAGAAAACCTATGATGAAGTAAAGAAAATTCATATTGCTCGTTTTCCGTATAACAACTTTTTGTATGATGAATACGAAGCTTAATTTTTAAAAATATCACATCATGAAAAATTTATTTTTATATCTTTTAGTAGCCGTTACATTTTTATCGTGTTCAGAATCTGAACCAAAAAATGGCGAAGAATTAATTGCGGCAATGCATAAAAAATATAAAAATGATTGGTATAAAACGTTAACCTTTGAGCAAGCAACAATTTATTATAATCAAGAAGAGAAAGTTGCAAGAGAACAAACTTGGTTTGAAGCAATGAAATTACCAAGTAGTTTGGCAATAAAATTTGATTCTATTACTTCTGGAACAGGAATTTTATTTAAAAACGATTCTGTTATTAATCTTAAAGGCGGTTTAAAAGTTGCTGCTCGCAAGTTTCATCATCCGTTATTAATTTTAGGGTTTTCTGTGTATGCACAAAGTCCAGAAAAAACAATAAAAGATTTAAAAGCTATAAATGTTGATTTGTCAAAAATTAAAACTACAGAATGGCAAGGCAAAAAAAACTATGTTGTTGGTGATGAAAACGGAACGCAGTTTTATATAGAAAAAGAACGTTTGTTATTTACTAAAATGACTCAAAAAGGGTCAAATAACTCTGTAAGCGAAACACAATTTAATAAATACGAACCTTTGCAAAATGGTTGGGTTTCTCCTGAAGTAATATTTTTTACGAACGGAAAAATGACAATGAAAGAAGTGTATTCTGATATTAAAACGCCAGTTTTAGACGATGCTATTTTTGATGAAAATCAATTTTTAAAAGCAAAGTGGTAACTATTTAAGCGAATCAAAATCATCAATAATTCCGAGACGTCTTGCGCGTCTTTCCCAGCTTTTTCTGGCTAAAACTTGTAAGTCTTCAATATTGTCGCTTTCGTCCATAATTTCTAAACCAAGTAAGGTTTCAATCATGTCTTCTTGTGTAACCAAACC
>CAXICE010000098.1:0-6408 GCA_964022045.1 uncultured Polaribacter sp.
ATTGTTCCGCCATCAAATTCTATTGCATAGTAAGCTGTTGAGTTAAAGTACCAGTCATTCCAATCTGGATTGTTTCCGCTCCAATTGATTACTGCCCAATCTTCATTTCCACCAGCATTATTTGGTTCTCCTGGAGCCCAGTTTGTATAAGTAACAGGCTCGTTACTTATCCATTTCCATTGCCCTTCCACATCTCTATCTGTATGTCCAATCCAAATCTTATCTGAAATAAAATTAGAAACGAATAGGTTTTCATCAGCATCAGAGATTGTCACCAAATGACCTCCAGCTGCAATTGCGTTTGCATGCGCAACCTCTGGTGTTACTTTTGTATTTGATAAGAAATAAGAATGCCCGTTTCTTTTACCTTTAAAAGTGTGACCTGCAAGTGTGGTTGGAACGTCTCCAGTACCACAATTATCATTTGCCGTAGGTAGACTATATGTAACTCTTGCTCCACACAAATCCGCATCTGCATTTGTTGTAATATCAAAAGGACTTGTAATACTTGGAGCTTGATTGTCTACAACTGTTACATTAAATGTACTTTCTGATTTGTTTCCAGAAGCATCTGTTGCAGTTGCTTTTACAACTGTTGTTCCAACACCAAAAACACTTCCTGGTTGTATGTCGTAAGTTATTGTTGCAGTTCCGCAATTATCAGTTGCAGTTGCTGCAAAATTAACAACAGCACCACAAAGACCATTATCTGCATTTACTCTAATGTCTGCTGGTTTGTTAATAGCTGGCGGAATAGCATCTACCACTGTAACAGTTGCAGTTGCTGAAGCTGAACTTCCTAATGTACTTGTTGCTGTTAAAGTAACAGTATTTACCCCAATGTTTGAACAACCAAAAGAAGTAGTGTCTAACGCTAGTCCAGACAGACCTACAGCAGAACTAGAGCCATTGTCTATTTGAGCCGGTGTAATGGATACATTTCCGTTTCCATCTAATGCTACAGTAATATTTTGTGTAATTACTACTGGTACAGGATCAACAACAGTAACAACTCTTGTTATTGGTGCAGATGTGTTTCCTGATGCGTCAACAGCAGTATATGTTAATGTATAGGTACCTGGAACATTTGTGTCAACACTTCCTGAAACTAATACGGCAGGGTTTGTGTCACAAACATCTGTTGCATTTGCGCCAGGGTCTGTATAAGTTGTGCCATAATTCACTGTTTGTGTTGCTGATCCATTTAAGGTTAAAGTTGGTGCAACAGTATCTGGAGAACTTGTTGAGAAATCTGCTCCAAAAGCAAAGTTTACATAATTTTCATATGTCAGGTAATCAAATGAAATACTTGAAAATGTACCTTTCATTTTTACAATTGCATAGCCTTCTCTACCTTCAATTTGGGTTGGTGAGTTCTGTCTTAAGTAAGAACCACTACCATTTGAAGTTGACCATAATATTTCTACAGGTGCGCTAAAGTTAACAGGCACTGATATTGGACCACCACCAATAGAAGAAAAAACCAAAACAGGATTTGTCATTGGACTGGCAAAAGTTAAGGTATTAGAACTTGGCTCAATATTTTGAATAGTTGGGTTTGCATTAGGAACATTGTATGATGCTGGGAATATACTATGAGCAAACATGTTACTTGTACTTCTAACATTTACAGAAGAAGTATACGTGTAAGTAATTCCATTAATTGTTCCGCTAGCAGTTTTTCCGTTAATGGTAGGTGCATTTGACCAAAAGAAATTTGATGTTGTACAGCCACCAGTATTTATAGGTGCAGCTTGACCATTTACATTCACTTTTGCGCCTCTTAAATTATTACCAGTAGGGCAATCATCAAATTGGACAATTACCAATCTATTTGTTTCTCCAGCTTTTGCTAAAGAAGCATAATTAGTTGAGGTTCCAGCTCCGCCTAATCCTATTTCACCGATATAAGCTCCATTTGGGTGTGCTGAATTAAAAATATAAGCTCTTGCTCCATCATCTGCAGCAGAAAAAGAAACGTTCATGTCATTTATAGTGTATCCAACAGGTATACTAATAAACGTTTGAAAATAAGTGAAATCTAGTTGTTGTAAACAGCGAGATAAAATAGATCTCTCAGAAAAATTTATTTCTCCATTTGCATTTACTGGAGCATTTGTCCAGTTGTTATCTGCTGTATCAGGGATATTCATTTGCGAATAAGCTGAGGCGTTTCCATGATTTGGTAGGCTGAAATTGATTGCTCCAGCACCTTTGTTCATTTTCCAGGGAGATATTGTTACCTGGGACGATAAAAGGTTTGAAAAAAACATGAATACAAGTATCCAATGAATCTTCTTTTTAAGATTAAATAAGAGTAGTTTTTTTAGCATAATATTTGGTTAATTGGTTAAACTTGATTTTAGCTGTTACTTCAATAAACACAAAATTATAGGGGATTATTTGAGAATATCAAATAAACATTATCTAAAAGAATAGTGTGTTTTTTAATAAAAACTTAATTTTTAGACATACAAATATAGTGTTAAAAAAATTAAAAATTTTTATAAAAAACAAAAACAGGTGTAAATACGTGTTTTTGGTTTATGTTAATAAGTTTTTCAACTTATTTTAAAGAATTCCATTTTTTTAAAATCTCTTTTTCATTCATAAGAACTCCTTTTGGGTCTTTTTCAAATTTATTTCTTCGTTTATCTGTTAATGCGTTAGAATGCCACCAATCATGGGTTTCTTTGATTGATTTTTTTAACTCTCTAAATGTTAAGCCTGCGGTAATTGCCCTTTTGTTTGAAGCTCTAGCAGATCCATAATTTTTTCCAACTGGTGCAATCCAAGGAATTAAATAATGAACATTATTTTTTTCATTGAAATATTGATTTTTCCTGTCTATTTTTATTAAATGCAATATAGTGTTATTCAATTTTCAAAAAAATATAGTTTAAAATATCAAGTTTGTTCTTATCTGAAAAGCTAGATTTATTGGTTAGTAAATAACTTTTTAAGCTTTAATTTGTACGTAGGTCTCTAATTAAGCAAAAATTCATCACATTTTTTGCGTAGTAGAAATATTTATCGCCATTAAGTAAAATAACTTACCAACCAATTTAATGGTTAGTAAGTTTGTTTTACTGGTAATGATTTGTGTTTTACTTATTTTGTTTTTTTGGTAGTTTTATTCTTCCACCAATGTTTAGTTGAATAAATGGACTGCATCGATTTAGATCATATCCTGTTTTAGAATTATCTAAACCATTATTCCAATTATGATTATTTAAAGCATAATTAAAACCAGCTTTGAGACCAATAAAAGTACCTGTTTTATTAAATTTAATAAAAGTTAAAGATGGTGAAATTCCTATCTGCTCTATTTGGAATGTTGATGAGGTTTGGTTGAGCAAATCATGTAAAATAGATTGTTTGCTAGATAAGGTAATTCCTAAATTAGTTTCTAATGCAAAATTAGGAGACTTCAAAAAATCATAACCTAAATATAAGGTTGTTGTAAACTCTTGATACTTTATTTTATTGTTGTTATTTTTTAAATCTCCTTTTGAATTATAAAATTCTGTACCAATAATAAATTGACCTATCTTATAATTGCTACCAGCTCCAACTTGTAGAGAGGTAAAATTGGAGTCGTTTAAGTCAGTGTTAAATGCTGATTTAGTTTGACTCATTTGTGATCCTAAGTTAGCATATAATCTTAGCGATTTGTCGCTTTGGCTATATAGCATTAAACATCCTAAGGAAAAAGCAGTAGTAATAATTTTTTTTATCATCTTGTTAAGTATATATTTTATGCAAAGTTCTTTCTATTAGAAAAAACTTCTGTTAACAAATGATAAGAGATAAAAATATTTAGAAATTTTCTTTTATTACAACAATGATTTAGTCATTCTATCATTGTCAAAAATATCTTTTTTTAATTCGGATGAAAAACCTTTTTCTGAAAGCATTTCTAAAGTTTCTTCTCCTAAGTATTGATTGATTTCAAAATACAAAACGCCATTTTTTGTCAAATGTTTTTTTGCTAATTCGGCAATTTTTTTATAAAAAATCAAAGGATTTAAATCATCAACAAACAGCGCTAAATGTGGTTCGTTTTCTAATACATTAGGTTGTATTTCTTCTTTTTCAAGCTCACGAACGTATGGTGGATTTGAAACAATAATATCAAATTGTATGTCATTACGAGGAGTTTTCGACGAAGTAATCTTATTATTCGCAATGAAGTTTAAGTTTTCAATATTTAAAACATCACATTCAATAAAATTAATGTTTACCTCATTTATTTCTGCGTTTTGTTTTGCGATTTTTAATGCTTCGGATGAAATATCAATTGATGTAATTGTGGCATTCGGTAAATTTTTCGCCAATGAAACAGGAATGCATCCAGTTCCAGTTCCGATTTCTAAAATAGAAATTTGATCTTTGTTTATAAAATCAGAAATAATCCAAGCAACTAATTCTTCGGTTTCTGGTCTCGGAATTAAGGTGTTTTTATTCACTTTAAAAGGCAGTCCGAAAAACTCAGTTTCCTCTAAAATATATTGAATGGGTTCTTGATTTTTTAAGCGAGTTAAAGCATTGTATAAATGTTTAAACTTTTCATCAGGAATTGATAATTCATGGTTCAGCGCTAAATCTATTCGTTGTAAATCGAGTTCTTTTTCGATTAATAAAAAGAAAAAAGTATCAATTTCTGTTTCCGGAAAAACTTCAGAAAGTTGTTTGTTAAAATGATTTCTAAATT
Source organism: uncultured Polaribacter sp. (assembly GCA_964022045.1). GTDB lineage: Bacteria > Bacteroidota > Bacteroidia > Flavobacteriales > Flavobacteriaceae > Polaribacter. The sequence continues at coordinate 4,715 of CAXICE010000098.1, forward strand.
CTTTTAAAAGCATTTTATAAATCTTTTAGCATCCAAACATTACAAGAATAATGACCTGTGTTTCCAACTGGTTTATCTAAAGAAATAAAGCCGTTTTTTTTATATAAAGCGCGAGCAGCATCCATATAAGGCATGGTTTCTAAATAGCATTTTTCAAATCCAATTTCTTTAGCTTTTTGCAAACAAACATCTATTAATTTGCTTCCTAAACCTTTTCCGCGTGCTTCTGGTAAAAAGTACATTTTTTGAAATTCACAGATATTTTCGTCACAATTATCGAGTTGAGAAAATCCTGCGCCGCCAATAATTTTACCATCCATTTCAATCACAAAATAATTTGCTTTCTCTTTTTGGTAGGTTTCAAACATCATGTCGGTTGCTTTGTCTTCGTAAGCGGTGCCAACTTTTGGTGCGCCAAATTCGGTTAAAACACTTCTGATTACAGTTGCAATTTGTTGATTGTCTTTGGGTTGAATTTCTCTAATTATTGGTTCTTTTGTTCTCACTTTAATACACTATTTTTGCAGGAGCAAGTTATCATTTTTAATTAAAATAATGCACATTTCTCAGCACGAAAAATACATGCAACGTTGTTTGCAAATTGCTAAAAACGGCATTGGATTTACACGTCCAAATCCGTCTGTTGGAGCAGTTATTGTGTTGAATGATGAAATTCTTGGTGAAGGATTTACGTCAGAATATGGCAAAAATCACGCAGAAGTAAACGCAATTAATTCGGTTGTTGATAAAAGTGTTTTAAAAAATGCAACCATTTATGTGACGTTAGAGCCTTGTTCTCATTTCGGAAAAACGCCGCCGTGCGCAGATTTAATTGTGCAACATCAATTTAAAAATGTGGTAATTGGTTGTGTTGATACAAATGATTTGGTTTCTGGAAAAGGAATTGAGCGTTTAAAAAAAGCAGGAATTAATGTTGTTGTGGGTGTGTTAGAAAATGAATGTAAAAAGCATCACAAGCGATTTTTTTCTGTTCAAAATAATAGGCGACCATTTATTATTTTAAAATGGGCAGAAACTAAAAATGGGTTTGTTTATCCTGAACTTGATTCAGGGTCTTCAGATAATGAAAATGAAATTCAGGAGAAAAATCCGATTTGGATTTCCAATACATATTCTCAACAATTGGTGCATAAATGGAGAAGTAAAGAACATGCAATTTTGGTAGGGACAAATACTGTGATTGCAGATAATCCTAAATTAAATGTGCGAAGTTGGACTGGAAATAATCCAATAAGAATTGTGTTGGATAAAAATTTGAGAATTCCTAAGGATGCAAATGTTTTTGACGGAAGTGCGCAAACGATTGTTATAACAGAGTCGAGAAACGAGAAACAAGAAACAAAAGAGAATTTAATTTTTGAAATAATCGATTTTTCTAAAAACTTAGCGAAACAAATTTGCGATGTGTTGTATAAACATCAAATTCAGTCTGTAATTATTGAAGGAGGGACGCAAACTTTACAAACTTTTATTGATGAAAACTTATGGGATGAAGCCAGAGTTTTTATTGGAGAGAACGAATTTGAAAATGGAATTAAATCGCCAATTATTACTGGGAATTTTGTTTCAGAAGAAAATATAAAAGGTGATGTTTTAAAAAGATTAACGAATGATTAAAAACATAATTTTCGATTTTGGTGATATTTTTATCAATCTTGATAAGGAAGCAACGT
>CAXICE010000099.1:0-6396 GCA_964022045.1 uncultured Polaribacter sp.
GAAATTGTTGACGGAATGGTTTGGTCTACAAATCCGAAGTTTCCAATGCGATTTTTTATGTCGTTTATGAAGAATTATCATGTGGGTGATATCAATCTTTTTTGGCAAGATATTAAAGAGAATGCAGAGTTGAGAACCAAAACTTGGTTGGAGAAAAATTAAGGTTTCGACTCCGTTCAACCAGATAATTAATTGGCTAAATATTCTTTTAAACGTTCAATTTCTTTTTTACTATTTCCGATAAAAATTTCATCATCAATTATAAAAACTGGTCGTTTTAAAAAGGTGTATTCATCTAAAATATATTGTCTGTAATCGGCTTCAGAAATGGTCTGATTTTTTAAATCCATCGACTTGTACAACTTTGCACGTTTGTTAAATAACGCTTCGTAACTTTTAGAAATTTTGTGCATTTCTTTTAGTTGATTTACCGTAACAGGATTCGCTTTTATTTCTTGTTTTTCAAATCCGTCCAAATTAATTTCTTTTAAAATTCTTCGGCAAGTATCACAAGTTTGTAAAAAGTAGACTTTTTTCATTTTATACATTATATTTGAAACGAATTTAAAAATAAATAATGAAGACTCAATTCGATATTCTAAAAAAATCTAGACAATTAGTAATAAAGGCAATTACCGATTTAACATTAGAACAATTACATACAATTCCTGATGGATTTAAAAACAACATCGCATGGAATGTTGCACATTTGGTTGTAACACAGCAATTATTACAATACAAACTTTCTGGATTGGATTGTTTAGTGCCTGATGAATTAATTGAAGCACATAGAAAAGGAACTTTTCCAACAAAAACATTTACAGAAGAAGAATTTGAAGAGGTAAAAGATTTATTAATTGGTTTGCCAGATACGTTAGAAGAAGATTTTAACGAAGGTATTTTTGAAAGCTATAATACCTACGAAACAAGTACAGGATTTGTGCTAGATTCTTTTGAAACTGCAATTCACTTTAATAATTTTCATGAAGGAATTCATTTAGGAATCATTTTAGCAATCAGAAAATTAGTATAAATAAAAAGCCGTTTTAAGATGAAGTTTAACACGAAAGCAATTCATGGTGGTCAGCAAAACGATCCTTCAACCGGAGCCGTAATGCCACCAATTTACCAAACATCTACTTACGCACAAGCGAGTCCTGGTCAACATAAAGGGTATATATATTCTAGAGCTGCAAATCCAACAAGAGCTGCGTTAGAAAAGGCTTTTGCTAGTATTGAAAACGGCACACATGGTTTTGCTTTTTCATCAGGATTAGCTGCAATTGATTGTGTTTTAAGAACTTTAAATCCGGGTGATGAAGTAATTGCTGGTGATGATTTATATGGCGGAACATACAGAATATTTACAAAAATGTTTCAAAAATATGGATTGAAATTCCATTTTGTAGATATGAATTCTGTTGAGAATGTTACTAAAACAATTACAGAAAGCACCAAATTAATTTGGTTAGAAACACCTACAAATCCGTTAATGAAAATTGCAGATATTGCAGCGATTACAAAAGCGGTAAAAACAATTAATTCTGATATTTTAGTATCGGTTGATAATACTTTTGCAACGCCTTATTTACAGCGTCCGTTAGATTTGGGAGCAGATATTGTAATGCATTCTGCAACAAAATATTTAGGCGGACATTCTGATTTGTTAATGGGAGCTTTGATGGTGAAAGATGAAAAATTAGCAGAAGAATTACATTTTATTCAGTTTGCCTCTGGTGCTGTTGCTGGTCCAATGGATTCTTTTTTAGCATTACGTGGTGTAAAAACATTGCATATTAGAATGCAACGCCATTGCGAAAATGGTAATGCAGTTGCTGATTATTTAGTAAAACATCCAAAAGTAAAAGAAGTGTATTATCCTGGATTGGAAAATCATCCAAATCATGAAGTTGCTAAAAAACAAATGAAAGATTTTGGTGGAATGGTTTCTTTTAAATTAAAAGATGAAAACCAAAAAGCAGCTTTTACATTTTTAGAAAACACAAAAGTTTTTACATTGGCAGAATCACTTGGTGGCGTTGAGAGTTTGGTAAATCACCCAACAACAATGACACATGCAACTATTCCTGAATCAGAACGTTTAAAAATCGGAATTACAGATTCTTTAATTCGTTTAAGTGTAGGAATAGAAGATATTGATGATTTATTAGGTGATTTAGAACAAGCGATGTCTAAATAATAAAATGACATAAAAAAAATCCGAAGAAATTTTCTTCGGATTTTTTATGTTTATAATTAAGATTTTATTTTTTACAGAATATTCCTCCAGCAAAATTTAAGTGATAAATAATTCCAACTTGGAAGTTAAGAAGCCATTCGTTATGTTTATTGGAGATATGATGTGATTTTAATCCTTCTAAAGTATCTGAAAAAAAATATTGCCAATTTAAGTTTGCAGCCAAGTCAAATTTTTCAGTTAGTTTATATCTTGTTCCAGCACCAAGAATAAAAGAAAAAGAGCCACTACTACCAACGTCTAACTCTCCTGGATCTCTATATTTTTCATGTAGTATAGTTATATCTTGTCTCCAATCTCCTGACCCAAATGAAGATTCAAGCGTGTTTGTGTAAAAAGAGTAAGCTAGACCAATGTTTAAATAAGGATTCCATTTCATTTCAGAATAAGGAAACATAAATTCTCTTAGGTCTTTAAAATAGTATTCTCCTTGTACACCAAAACTACTTACAGTCACAGTTCCGGTCATAGCTCTTAATTTCTGTGCTTCTAATCCGTTTCCAATAGTGAATTTACCAAGATGTTTGTAGGTTTTCTTAGTAAGAAAATTAAACTCTGATTTTAACATCACGTGGTTCGCTAAATCATTTGTGGAATTCCATCGAGTATCAATATTAAAAAACTGAAGGTAATGTACTACGCTAATTGATAAGGTGCTAATTGCTAGTCTATTAAAGAATCCTTCATCTTTACCGTAATCAGTTTCCATATTAGCTAATCCAGCAAAAAAACCAACATCATGGGTTAGGTGTTGAGCATTAGCGGATAAAGCTATTACAAGAAAGAAAAATATTTGTAGGGACTTTCTCAAGTGAATAGTTTTAGGTAAGCAAAGGTATTAAATTGATGTTAAAACTAAGAACTCAAAATTTATTAATTTATTGTAAAGTTTTCAGAAATATCCCAATTAGATCTAATATTAAAAGTACTTGGAAAATAAATAATTTTTTCTGGTTGAATCTTCTTTAAATAACTGCCAGAATCCCATTTATTGTTGTTGTTTGAGTCAATTATTGCTCTAACAATATATTTTCCTGGCGGAAGTAATTTAAACTTAACTTTATTATCTATAACTTTAATTTTTTGAATAATTTTTTTGTTATTTTCTGTTAGTAATTCAAAAATAATTGGAGATGATGTTTTTTTATTTATGTTGAAAGAAATGCTACCATAATCTTCAGGCTCTTTTGTGCTAAAACGATATTTTAAAGTATCATTCTGAGTTTCAAAAATATCTGTCAATGCTTTTGGAAGCAATGTTAACTTGTAGTTTTCTTTATATTTTTTATCAAATAGAAATTGAATACTATTTGTAGATTTTTTTAACACATGTTGATATTTTACATTAATAGAGTCTTTATCAAGAAAGAGAATTTTACTCGTATCAATATTAATAACAGGGTTGTTGCTTATTAATGTTAATGTATCTTTTAAGTCTAATGTTTTGGTAAAAGTAGAGTTTACTTTTAAAGAATCTAGAACTTTACTTCTTAAAAAAACAGTTTTAGTTGTTGTATAATTACCTTTTCTTATTTTGAAAACTAAAGAGTCTTTATCAATTTTAGAATGCCAAAAATAAAGGCTATCTTTTTTAGAATCTAAAACAGATTGGCTTTTAAAATTAGTAGGTAAATCAGATAAAATTTCAAGATTAATATTTTCTTTATCACCTTCAAAACCAAATAATATTTTCCCTTTAGAGATTTCTTTTGTAGAAATTACTCTAAAGTTAGGAGTTTCTTTAAAAAGTGATAATGGCTCGTTAATTATACTGTCTTTGGGTAGTTCTATAAATCGATTGTAAAAACCAATTTTATCTTCTTTAGGGTTAAAAAGGTAGTTGTTAGAAATATCTTTTAAAGCAACCAATACATATTTTCCGTCTTTGATATTTGTAATATTATATAAAGAATCTATGGTGTTTGTAATGTAATTTGGTTTTTGTTTGTAGATAATAGAATCTGAATAAGTTGAATCTACTTTGTATAATAAAACACTAATGTCATCGTCAAACGTATTATTAAATGCATCTTTAATCAATCCTTTTGTTTTTAAAGAATCTACATAATTTCCGGTTGAAAAAACATAATTAAAACTTTTTAAGGTATTACCTTCATTATTATCTTTAATACTGTTTCCAAAGTTAAAAATATAAGTTGTGTTCTCTTTTAACGTATCGGTAATTTTTATTGTTATCTCTTTACTTGGATATCCTTGCGGACTTATTTTTGGCTGGTATTTTAACGGAGGAGAAATTACCAATTGCTGATTTAATTTGTTAAGAGTAACATATTCATCAAACAGAAGTTTAATTTTTTTGCTTTTAAAATTGATACTTTTATATGGTGGATTTGCAATTACCATAACTGGTGCTAAACTATCTTTTAACCCACCGTTTGGTCTTCCTTTTCTAGCACAATTGCTTGTTAAAAGAATAACTACAAAAACGAAAATGATATGTTTAGAAAAAGATTTCAATCGATTTTATTTTACCGCAAAATAACAATTTTTTTACTGTAAAAAGGCTCATTTTTTAGTTAAATTATTCTGTGTAAGCCATTGTAATAATGCTAATTTTACTGTTTTTAGATTTTAATAATTCTTTACAACAAGATTCTAATGTTGCGCCGGTTGTAATTACATCATCAATTAATAAAATGTGTTTGTTTTTTAATGTTGCTAAATTTGGCACACTAAACTTTGTGCTAGTATTATTAAAACGTTCAAAACGTTGTTTAAATGTTTGTGTTTTTGAAGCTGAAGTTCTAATTAAAACATTTTCTAAGTATGGTTTTTCTAAATGTTCTGCTAATTTTAAACCGAATGTTGTTAGCTGATTGTAGCCACGTTTTTTTAACTTTTTTGGATGCAACGGAACAGGAATGATACAATCTATATCTTTAAATTCGTTTGATTCTTTTAAAATGTTTCCAAACCAATCGCCAATAAAAACCCCAATTTCTTGATTTCCTTTATATTTTAAAGCATGAATTAATTTTTTAGTTTTTCCTTCTTTTCGGTAAAATAAAAATGAAGTTGCCTTTTCAATTGGGATTCTACCTAGAAAAGCATTTTTAATTTTATTATCTTTAAACTTTTTGTAACAAATTATAGGTAAATCATGTCTACATTGTGTGCAGATTGTTTTTTCGGAGATTAATAGTTGTGTGTCACAAGTAATACATATCTTCGGAAAAAAGAGGTGTAATATATTAAATAAGTATTTCATTTCTTAGCTTTTTTTAAGTTAAGATACTAAAAAACAATTAAGTGAATAAGAGAATAGATTTTTTAAAGGTAGCAGTTAAGAATATAAAAACCTCAGGAACAGTTACACCAAGTTCTAAGTTTTTAGCACAAAAAATGATAAAAAAAATCGATTTTTCTTCTTGTAAAGTTTTAGTAGAATTAGGTCCTGGAAATGGTGTAATTACCAATCAAATTTTAAAAAAGCTTAATCCAGGCTCTCATTTAGTTTGTTTTGAAGTAAATGATGTTTTTTACGAGAGTCTTAAAAAAATAAACCATCCGCAGTTAACAGTTTTAAAGGCATCTGCAGAAGAGATTCAACCAGAAATGAAAAAATTGGGTTTCTCAAAAGCCTGTCATATTGTTTCGAGTTTACCGCTAACAATTATTCCAAAACCTATATCGAGTGCAATTTTAGAAAACTCTTTAGAAACACTAAATGAAAACGGAACTTTCATTCAATATCAATATAGTTTAACCTATTATAAAAAATTAAAAGCAGTTTTTAAAGAAAAAATTTCTTTAGATTTTGAACTGTTAAATTTCCCTCCAGCATTTGTGTATCGATGCAAAAAAGAGCATTAATTTTTTCTTGCTAGCTTTTTAGATTGATGTATCTTTGTCGCCATTATGGCAAAACAAGAAGATCAGTTTAAAAAAGTATTATCGCACGCGAAAGAATACGGTTATGTATTTCAATCATCGGAGATTTATGATGGATTAAGCGCTGTGTATGATTACGCTCAAAACGGAGTTGAGTTAAAGAAAAATATTAGAGATTATTGGTGGAAAGCAATGGTGCAAATGCACGAAAACATTGTAGGAATTGACGCCTCAATTTTAATGCATCCAACAACTTGGAAAGCTTCTGGTCACGTAGATGCGTTTAA
>CAXICE010000100.1:0-6344 GCA_964022045.1 uncultured Polaribacter sp.
TTCTCTATTCCTTTTATCTCATAACCAATTGGCTGAAAGCTAGAAATAACGTTTAAAACTTCGGAATTTTCAGATTTATCTTTTGAAATCTCTTTTAAATCTTGATTAATTTTTCTGTTTGTCTCGAAAAGTTCAAGCTCTTTGGTTGTTTTTTTTGTACCTCCTAAGTCAATGCTCGTACCTGTTTGACTCTTTTTTGCTTCTTCAATCAAAACGGTCATGTATACTTTTCTTAATGAATCTATTTGAGTTAAATTTTGACGCAGCAATGAATCCGTTCGGTTTAAATTTTCATTGGTTAGCCTCTTAACTTTATTAAAAAACTTATTATCAACAACAGACGAAATAATAACCTGATCTAATTTTGAGAAGACATTATTCTTAGTAGCAACTACATGAATATTGTGAATTTTATAATCAAAATCTGTAAATGTGTTTTTAAAATCAATAAACGAATAACTTTTTGCTGTTAGCGTATCTACTGATAAAATTAAATCATCGTAAGAAGTTAAAAGGTCATTTCCGTTTTTTATAGGGTAAATTTGAAACTTTTTAAGAGTCGCAGCAACTGCCGTTGAAATATTAAATGCTGATGCTAAGGAAACCGTATCTTTTTGCTTCACTAAATCATTATAATAATTAACATTGTTATATAATTGTCGTGTGCTTTTAAAATTAGGTTGCACTTGCAAATCGGCTCCAAATGTTGGTGCTTTTTTAAACTCTAAAATCGCTCCTATACTCCCACCAAGAGCTCCTGCAATAACAAGTTTAATAATATTTGCTTTTATGAATAATAATAGTAAAATTAAAAGATGATAAATTCCTTTAAAAATGTTTCCAATAAAACTAAATAGATTGGAAAATCCTCTGCCAATTATTACAAATAAAGAGCCTAGCTCAATTTCCTCTTCTTGTTTTTTACTTTCTTTAGACATGATTATAGTTTGGTTAAAATCAATTTTTTATGGCTAAAATATTTGTTCTAATATTTTTTGTGTAATTGCATATGTTGGTGTTACTCCAGACATTCCTAATCCGCCAGAAGCCAATGTTGCTCCTGTTTCTAAAGGATTATCAGACGCATAATAAGCATATCTTACTTTTACATTTTCAGAAATATTTCCTCTAATTTTTGATGCAGCTTGAATTGCTTTTTGATAATGTGCTCCTTCCATTTCTAATCCAATTACGTTCCAAGTTGAATCGTGGAAAAACTTTAAAATATCTTTATTTTGAAGCGATGTTCCTAAAACCGAAATCATTGCACCATCAAAAGATTGTACTCCAAACCCTTCTAAATCTTCTTTTGATAACTCGTTTTTAAACGGATAATTATCTGCAGTTCCTTCAAAAACATGCGAAGACGGAATCATAATATCGCCTTTTCCTCCTTCTAAAATTCCTGCTTTTCCCATAATAGAAACCGACTCAACATTTAAATGTGTTTTGTTGTTTTCAGTTATATAAGGTTTTAACAATTCGTCCATGGTTTCGTACGCTTGTTCTCCAAACGCATAATCCATCACAATTAAAACTGGTTTTTTTCCATCAGAATTACTTTTGATAAAGTCTGTAGTTTCAAAATCAATTTTTTCTGTGTCAATTATCTGAACGTTAATATTGGTTCCAGAATTGTCTTTCACATAAATTAATCCATTTTTAGAAGCGTAATTTTTAACTTTTACTTGAAATTCTTTACTGTTTTCATTACTTAATAATTCAAACAACTTAAATCCATCGTTCTTTTTTGCTTCGTTAGGAATGGCTCCTTTTGCATAAATCGAATTCATAACACTGTGCATATTTGCACTAATTATATGAATTGGTCTTTCTAACAAACTGTTTTCTTGCAAGATTTTTTTAATATTATCTGCCCAAACTTCTCCATAAATATGTTGCCCAATTTGCTCATTTAAAACCGAACTAAATGTAACCACACGTTTTTTATTTTCTACCGTTTCATTAATTGCTAGTTGACCTAACCAAAAAATTAATTGAAAAAATCTGTCTGGATTTTTCTCAGTAGAAAAAGTATTGTAAATATTTGAAACCTCTTCGTAAGTTCTTCCTAAAATAGTTCCTAAATGTGCAATGGTTACTTCTCTTTCATCCTTGGTTATTGATTTATCAAACAAAACAATTTCTCGTAAAGTGTTCCATTCTCTAATGCATTCTGTACCAGAATTTATTAAAACTTTGTCTTTTATTTTGTGTGATTCTATAAACAAAAATGTTAGGTGCGTTAAAATATCATAGATTTCAGATCTTCCTCTGGTAATCTCAATATTCATTTGATCCTTATCAATTCTGTAACAATTTCTTCTTCTTTTTGGCGGAATTATCGCTTTAAAATGCGAGTCTTTATAACCTTCATCTGCTGTTAAATTGATAAATTGACATTCTTCAATTCCTTCTGGCAAACGCTCAATAATATAAATTAATCCGTTTAATTCTACTTTTTCTTCTGCTATAGAACCGTAAATTTCTGGTCTTAATAAAAGCAATGATTTTCTTAAAGTTTCCCCAGAAACTCCCATTGGTTTGTAAAATCCTCTACTAAATAAGTGTCGCATAGAAATGTATAGTCTTTCTATTGCTCCGGTAGATTCTTGCGCTCTCGTTCTTTCTTTCATTCTAATTTCTTACTTTTTATCGTATTTCAAATATACTAATTTTAATAGCTTACTTGTTTCCTGCTAAAATCTGATTGTACTTTGTTTTGTTCTTTAATAACTTTACCGCTTCTAATACTGTTTTATCTGATGCAATTTTACTCTGATAAATACCTTCTTCATAATAAAATTGATCTAAAATAATATCTTTTAATTCGTTTTTGATAAACTCTTTATTGCTTGATAAAGCATTAATTTTATCTGTTCTTAACGTATTAATTAATCGCGAATACTCTTTTCTAACTTTTTTGTTTTGCGAAGTATTTAGCATTTTATATGCTTTTTTAAATGATGCTTCTTCTTTGGTAACAAACGAATTATCGGTTTTTAAAAACGTTTGAAATTGTTTAAAGTTAGCATCTGTAAATTCAAAATCTTTTGCAGCAGCAATGGTCTTTTTTTTGTTTCTAAAATCAACCGCAAAATTAAATAGTGCTTTAGAACCTAATAGTTTTTCTGTAGTTTCAGAAATCACTTCTTTTTCGGTTGTAATGTCTGGAATAATTCCGCCACCATCAAAAACTTTTCTTCCGTTTTGAGTTGTAAACTCATTAATTCCGCCATCAGAAAACTTTGGTACTTTTCCGGTTTTTAAATCTCTATTTGCGTAATCTAATTCCTGAATACATCGTCCGCTTGGCGTATAATATTTAGAAATGGTAACTTTTAATTGCGTTCCGTAACTTAACGTTCTAAAACGTTGCACCAATCCTTTTCCAAAAGAACGTTTCCCCATTACAACTGCTCTGTCGTAATCTTGCAAAGCGCCCGTTACAATCTCTGATGCTGATGCAGAACTTCCGTTGATTAAAACAACAATCGGAATCTCTAAATCTAACGGATTATTTCTAGACAAATACGTATTGCTCCATTTTTTAACTTTGGCTTTTGTGCTCGTAATTACTTTCCCTTTTGGTAAAAAAAAGTTCGAAATATTTACAGCTTCTCCCAATAAACCTCCAGGATTAGATCTTAAATCTAAAACCAAACTTTTAATGCCTTCTTCTTTTAATTCTTCAAAAGCTTTTTTTACTTCGGATGCTGCTTTCGCATTAAATCTTGTCAATACAATATAGCCGGTTTCTGCATCAATTTTTTTATAAAAAGGAACTGGATTTATTTCAATTTTTTCTCTCTTTAAATTGAACTGTAATGTTTTTCCGTTTCTGTTTACTTCGATAGAAACTGAAGTATCTGGAATTCCTAATAACAAACTTGAACCATCATTTCCTTCAAAATTTTCTAAATTCTGATTGTCAATTTTTGTAATCACATCGCCAGGTTTTAAACCTGCTTTATCCGCCGAATATCCTTTTTTAACACTAACAATTAAAGGTAATTTATTGTTGTAATTTATGGATGCTCCAATTCCGCCATATTCTCCTTCTCGTCTTATTTTTGCTGCTTCTACATCTTGTTCGTCAAAATAATTTGTGTACGGATCTAAATCTTTTAACGTGTTTTTTAAAGCTCGTGTTGTTAGTTCTGCCGGATTTATTTCATTCACATAATACATATTCAATTCTTTGAATAATGTGGTGTAAATTTCTATCTGTTTGGCTACTTCAAAAAATTTAGATTGGAATGAAAACGAAACAAAAACAACTGCAATTAATACAACTACAATCGATTTCTTTTTGAAGTTTTTTTTCATTTTATTAATTTTTAATTTGTGCAGTAAATGCATTTAAAAGCTTTTCCATCTTTAATTCGATTTCTGCATAAGTAAATTCTTCTTTCCCAATATAAGAAATCATATAGACATACGGTTTGTCAATGTTTTCGTAAACAATTTGTTTTTGCTTTCGATACGTTTCTCTGAGCAATCTTTTAATTCGATTTCTATCAACCGCTTTTTTAAAGTTTCTCTTCGGAACAGAAACACCAACTTGCGCCGGATATTTTGATGTATGCTCAGTTTGCACATACACCAATCTTAAAGGAAAACTCTTTACCGATTTTCCTTCTTTGTATAATTTTCCAATAAGCGTTTTGCTTTTTAAACGTTCTTGTTTTCCTAAAGTTTGCTTCATTATTACAAACTTACACAAAAGAGTTGCGTTTTTTGTATAAATCTAGTCGATTCTTACCAAAGGTCTTGTTAAACACGTTGGTCCGCCGCCACCTTTTACACTAATTTCTTCTCCTAAATACGTAGTAACTTTGCAACCAGCTTTTTCAAGTAAGCTTTTTGTGATAGGATTTCCATTAACCATCACACAATTTCTTGGCGATATTGCCAACACATTACAACCCATAGATTCGAATTCTTCTTCTGGAACTTCTACCAATTCAAAACCTCTTTTTAATAATTCGTTTCTGAACTTTATGGGCATTAATGGCGAATACACAACGGCTAAGTTTTTATCAACCGGACTTAAAATTGACATTAAATGAAATACATCTTCTTTGCCTTTATAATGTGGTAAATCAGCAACAATAACTTCAATTCCGTTTGGTTCTAATAAGTTTTTTAATTGTTCTATTCCAGCTTCATTAGTTCTATACGTATGCCCAACAGCCAATGTTTTTTCATCCAACCAAGCAACATCGCCGCCTTCTAATGTTCCAGGTGATTTTATCGTTCCTAAAACCTCAATATTTTGTTCTTGATATGCTTTTAATTGTGCATTTGGTTCATTGATTCTACCATCTTTTCCCATATTACAAATAATGATTCCAAAATCTGTAGCAATGGATGCGTCTCTACAATATATCGAATCCATTTTTACATTTTCGTTAGATGGAAATCGCTTTATTTCAATATTATTCTCTGAAAAAACAGCTTCAAATTTTTGATATTCTTCAAGCGCAATTTTAAAATCTGGTTTTGACAAATAATTTAATTCCTTCCATTGATTTTTTAACAACTCATCAGATTGAAAAGCATCTTTTGCTGTTTTTATAAAAACCGATTGTAATTTTAAATATTCTGAATGATGTGTTTTGCTCATTTGTCTTTAGATTTATTCCATTGCATTAATGCATAAAACGGAATTCCAAGCAATAATAATAAAAATCCGTAGAAAACTACATCTGCACCAGAGCCATAAATTGCCCAAACCGAATATGAGAATCCTAATAAACCAAGCACAAATGTTTTTATAAAACTGTTTAAATGAATTTTTCTTTCAATTAAAATGATAATATATGCCGCCGAAACAAACAAATACGGAACCAAACAAGTTAAAACGGTTAGGTTTACCATAAATGTAAATTGATCTACCAATCCTTCAGAAAAATTCATTAACATGACAACCGAACTCAAAATGCTTCCAATAATTAACCCTAAAACTGGCGCGTCATTTTTGTTTTCTTTTTTAAATATTCTCGGAAACATCTTGTCTTTTGCTGCTGCCATCGGTATTTGAGCAACAATTAAAATCCAACCGTTTAATGCGCCAATTCCAGAAATTGCAGCACCAGCTGCAATAAAATAACCTGTATATTTTCCACCAATAATTTCACCAGCTTCTGCAAAAGGAGCAGCTGAATTTTGTAAAATATCTGTTGGTAAAATTCCGAATAAAACAATAGTCCCGAAAATGTAAACACAAGTTGTAATTATGGTTCCTAACATGGTTGCTTTTGGAACCGTTTTTCCAGGATTTTCTACATTTTCTGCTGGAATACTTGCACTTTCTATTCCTAAAAAAGCATACAAAGTTA
>CAXICE010000101.1:0-6291 GCA_964022045.1 uncultured Polaribacter sp.
TAAATGTAAACAAAAAAAAAGCCTCGATTGAGACTTTTTTGATGTAATTTTTTGTTAATATTCATCTTCGTTCCAAAGATAATCTTCTTCGGTCGGATAGTCTGGCCATATCTCTATAATAGAATCATAAGCATCGCCTTCATCTTCAATCTCTTGTAAGTTTTCTGCAACTTCCAACGGTGCTCCTGTTCTAATAGCGTAATCTACCAATTCGTCCTTTGTTGCTGGCCAAGGTGCATCTGCTAAATAAGATGCTAATTCTAGTGTCCAATACATTTTAGTAAAGTTTAATTTTCTGCAAAAATAATTTTTTTATTCAGAAAACCAAGTTTTTTTTGATAAATCTGTCAATAAAGTAAAAGAACTTAATTTTCTTTTTCAGGAATCCATGGGGTTTCCTTAACTGCTAAGTCTTTAGTCAATTTTCGTGCCATCACAAATAGGTAGTCAGAAAGTCGGTTTAGGTACGTTAAAATGTCTTGATTTATACTTTCTGTTTCGTTTAAATTTGTAGCTAAACGTTCTGCTCTTCGACAAACACAGCGTGCAATGTGACAGAATGACACGGTTTGATTTCCGCCAGGTAAAATGAAATTCGTCATTTGAGGCAAATCTAAATTCATTGTGTCAATTTCTGATTCTAAATCAGCAATATTTTCTGCTGTAATTTTTGGAATGTTTAATCGTTCTTTACCATTTTTTAACACTTCTTTTTCTGGTGGAGTTGCTAACATGGCGCCAAGTGTAAACAATTCATTTTGAATTCTTATTAACGATTCGATGGCATTTTTATCGATGTCTTGATCTCTTATTAAACCAATATAAGAGTTTAATTCATCAACAGTTCCGTAAGATTCTATTCTTAGATGATGCTTCGGAACTCGAGTTCCGCCAAACAAAGCAGTGGTTCCTTTGTCTCCAGTTTTGGTATAAATTTTCATTGTGTTTTTTTTAAGTTGCAAAGCAATTATGGTTACAAAGTTACAAAGATGTAACGTTTTAAACTCTAATTATAAAATGCTCTTTTTCTTGTTCTTTTCTGAAGAAAATTATTCCCCATTGAAACGTGTCAATTGTTACTTTTACTTGCGGATGTTTTTTTATTTCATCCCAAGCAGTTTCCATTTCTTTGCTCCAGTGAATATCATCAAAAATAAAAACCGAATTATTATTTATAAAACGTAAACAATGATGAAAGTATTTTAATGTTGCTTCTTTTTGATGATTTCCATCAAAATAAACCATATCTAAAGAATTCTCAAATTTTAAAGTTGGTAAGGTTTTAGAGAACTCACCAGTAATTAAATCAATATTTTGAAAAGAAAAATGTTCGAATTGTTTTTTTGCAACCTCAGCAGTTTTTTTACAACCTTCTAATGTTGTAACTTTAGCTTTTGGGTTTCCAATATGTAAAGCTGCGGTTCCAATTCCCAGTGAAGTTCCAATTTCTAAAACTGTATTTGGTTTAAAATATTCTGTTATTTTACTTAGTAAATTTGCTCTTTTAGGGCTAATTCCAGCATGTTTTGCAATTCTGTTAATTGCCCTTGTGTTGTTTTTAAAAACCTTAGATCCTGCACCAAAATCGGTTACTTCAATTTTTTCTTTATTCTTTAAGAGGTTGTTTTTATATGATTTAAGTTGGTTGCTATTTAAAATATTTTTTTTTGTATAAAAACATTTTGTTATTAAATCGTACACAAAAGGAGAGTGAACTCCATGTTGATTGGTAGATTTAAAGATGAATTTTAGGTAAGAGTTTACTTTAGTCATAAGATATGTTGACAAAATTAAAAGAAAATTATAAGATTAACATTATAAAAATTATATTTGCTACAATTAAGATGATTCAACTTTATGTTTAGACGTTTATTAATAATTTTTTCGTTTTGTTTTTTAGCTTCTTGTGTTCCAAATAAAGATTTGGTTTATTTACAAGGAGATCCGGTAGCTAAAAAAAGTATTTACAAATTAAATAATCAGCCTTACAGGTTGCAAGTAGATGATATTTTAATTATTGATGTAAAAGCGAAAGAAGATAAATTTGTAGAGCTTTTTAAAAAATCAAATAGTACTCAAACTGGAGGAGGAAGTAGTTTTGATGGTGGAAACAATTCGCAAGTAGGTTATATTGTTGACATACACGGAAATATTAGAATACCAATTATTGGAGAAGTTAATGTTTTAGGATTTACAGAAAAAGAAGTCCGAATTAAATTAGAAGATAAACTATTAAAGTATCTCTTAGATAAGGAAAATTTCTTTGTAACAGTTAGTTTATCAGGAATAAAATATACTGTAATTGGAGAAATTAAAGAACCAGGTACAAAAATTATTAATCAAAAAAGAGTAAGTGTATTAGAAGCAATATCTAATTCTGGCGGTATAACTGTTATTGGAAATAGAAAAAAGGTTGAAATCTGGAGAAATACTGTAAATGGTAGAAAAAAATATGTATTAGACTTAACTAAAGCAACAATTTTTGACTCAGAAATTTTTTATATTCAACCAAATGATTATATAAATGTTGTACCTTTAAAGCAGAAGGCTTGGGGTACAGGAACAACAGGATTACAATCTTTAACAACTTTAGTTTCTGTTTTTACCTTAGTTACATCTACAATTTTATTAGTTAAAAATTTATAAACATTTATGGGTAAAAAATCCTCTTTAAATAATAAACACCAACAAACTAGTATAGATGTAAAAGCATATGCTTTTACCGTTTTATCTTACTGGAAATTATTTTTAGTAACGATTATTATTGGATTTATTATTGCCAGATTTATGAATGGCTATAAAGAGAAGATTTATAGTTTAAATACTGTAATTAGTGTAAAAGAAGAAAACAATCCTTTATTTTCTACAGGAACCAACATTGCTTTTAATTGGGGAGGAGAAAGTGATGCAATTGGTACTGTAAAAGTAATTTTAGGATCTAGAACACACAATGAAAAAGTTGTAGATGCACTACAATTTTATATTGGTTATTTAAAAGAAGGAAGATATAGGTTAGAAGATGTTTATGGTAAAACACCTTTTAAGATTGATATTGAAATGGATAAGCCTCAAATATATTCTAAACTAATTAAAATCGAATATTTAGATAATGATAAATACAGAGTTTCTTTTGATTTTAATGAAGAAGGAGGTAATGAGTTAGTCTCGTATTCAGGAGATATTGAAAAATCTGATTCAGGTAATACTTTTAGTAATTACAATACAGATGAATTAAACTTTTCAAAAGAATATTTTTCTGGTGAAAAAATTGCTACACCTTTTTTAAATTTCACAATCAAAACTCAAACAGAAGCATCTCCTGGAGAAACTTATTACATAAGTTTTAATAATTTTGATTCTACCGTAAGTGGATATAGAAATATTAGTGTGACTGACTTAACAGACGGTGCGTCAATTTTAAAGTTAACACTAAATGGATCTAATAAAAACAGGATAGTTGATTATTTAAATATGTCTGTAAAAGTTTTAGAGAGAGATAAAAAATCAGCCAAAATTGCTTACGCAGAAAACACGCAAAAATACATTGATGACTTATTTAACAAAGAGTCTGATAGTTTAAAGAGTTTAGAAAAGGAAATGAGTAAATTTAAATCAAGTAATAATATTTATGATTTATCTGCTCAAGGAGATAAGATTTTAGAAGAAATTACAGATTTAGATAAAGAAAAAAGAATTATAACAAATAACATTGAAGCTTTAGACAGTTTAAGAACTTATTTGGTTACACACAAGAAATTTAATAACATTCCTGTACCTGCTATAGTTCAAATTGCAGACGGAAAAATCCCTCAAGAAGTAGGTGAATTAATTAGTAAAACTACAGTTAGAGAAAAACTAAGAGGAGAAATAACTGATAATCACCCAGACATCATTGCGTTAGAAAACGAAATTAGAACTATAAAGAAAATTTTATTAGAAAATATTAGAAATTTACGAATAAAATTAACGGGTGATTTAAAAAAAATAAAGAAAAGATTGTCTTTAACTTCTAGCAAACAAAGAAGTTTACCTCAAAAAGAGCAAACATTAATTGCTTTTGAAAGAAGCTATAAAATGTCTGAAGCGAATTACAATTATTTAAAACAGAAAAGATATGAAGCAGGTACAGCAATTGCTGCAAATGTCTCTGATGTAAAAATAATTGACACAGCAAAAGATTTAAACAATGGCCCTATTTATCCAATTTCTAGTTTTAATTACTTATTAGCATTTGCAGTTAGTATAATAATTCCATTTTTATATATAATAGTTGTAGGGATTCTTGATAACAAAATCCATACTGTTGAAGAAATACAAAATACATATGAGATTCCAGTTTTAGGAGTTGTTGGAAGAAATGAATGGAGAAACAATTTAGCTGTTTTTGAAAGACCAAAATCTTCAGTTTCAGAATCTTTTAGAGCTTTAAGGTCTAATATTCAGTTTTTGTTTAAACCTGTAAACAATGGGTCAAAATCAAAGACTCTTTTACTAACGTCATCTGTTAGTGGTGAAGGTAAAACAATGATTTCAATTAACATGGCATCTGTGTTTGCTTTGAGTGGAAAGAAAACTGTTTTAGTAGGTTTGGACTTAAGAAAGCCAAAAATATTTTCAGATTTTGAGTTAAATAATGATTCAGGAGTTGTAAATTATTTGATTGGACAGAGTAAACTTGAAGAAGTTATAAATAAGACACATATACCAAATTTAGATTTGATTTTATCAGGACCAATTCCTCCAAATCCTTCAGAGTTGTTGATAAGTGATAAAACTGTTGAGATGATTAAGTATTTGCAGAATAAATACGATTATGTAATTATTGATACACCTCCAATTGGATTAGTTTCTGATGCTCTAGAATTATTTAAATATTCTGATGCAATTATTTACACCATTCGTCAAAATTATTCTGAAAAAGGAATGATGAAGATGATTGATGATAAATATAAAAACAAAGAAGTTTCAAACATAAGTTATGTTTTAAATGACTTCTCTTCTCAAGGGAAATATGGTTACGGCTATGGTTATGGTTATGGTTATGGTTATGGGAAATATGGAAATGGTTATCATGAAGAAGAAAAGAAAGAAAATTTCTTCACCAAAATTATTAATTTAGTAAAACCAAAAGTATAATAAAAAAGCCTTAAGAAAATTCTTAAGGCTTTTTTATTAATACTCAATTTTATCTTGTTTTTCAGACCATTTATTAAATGGCTTAAGAGCAATATCTCTCCCAACTTGTTCAAAAGGAATGCTACGTTCTTTATAAGGCAGCGGAATTTCTTTATAGATAAAAGCATCATCAAAACCAATATTAGCTGCGTCAGTTTGATTGCTTCCGTAAAAAACCTTATCTGGTCTTGCCCAGTAAATTGCACCTAAACACATCGGACAAGGTTCACAAGAAGTATATACAATACAGCCATCTAGTTGAAACGAATCTAAGTGTTTGCAGGCGTTTCTAATAGCTGTAACCTCTGCATGTGCAGTTGGATCATTTGTGGAAGTTACTTTATTGTTTCCTCTTCCAATAATTTTTCCATCTTTTACTACAATACAACCAAAAGGGCCTCCTTCATTATTATTCATTCCTTTTAAAGCAGCCTTTACTGCTTCATTCATAAACTCTTCATGTTTGTTCATACTCGTTAATTAAGATTATTTATTAAAACTTAAAAAAAGCTACAATATAACTAATTGCAGCTTTTTAAGTTGATGTCTTTATAATGCTTATTTCAAATTACCAATCATTTCTTCTGGCTTAACCCATTCATCATATTGCTCTGGAGTTACATATCCCAAACGTACAGCTTCTTCTTTTAAGGTTGTTCCGTTTTCGTGAGCAGTATTTGCAATTTCAGCAGCTTTGTAATATCCTATTTTAGTGTTTAAAGCTGTTACAAGCATCAATGAATTGTTAACCAATTCAGTAATTCTATTATGATTTGGCTCAATTCCAGCAGCACAATTTATGTCAAAAGAAATACAAGCATCTCCAATTAATTGAGCAGATTGTAATACGTTAGCAGCCATCATTGGTTTAAAAACATTCAATTCATAGTGTCCTTGCGTTCCACCAACAGTTACTGCAACATCGTTACCCATAACTTGTGCGCAAACCATTGTAATAGCTTCTGCTTGCGTTGGATTTACTTTTCCTGGCATTATTGAGCTTCCAGGTTCGTTAGCTGGAATAATCAATTCTCCAATTCCTGATCTTGGTCCAGAAGCCATTAAACGAATATCATTTGCAATTTTATTGATAGAAACTGCTAATTGTTTTAAAGC
>CAXICE010000102.1:0-6284 GCA_964022045.1 uncultured Polaribacter sp.
TAAAAGCAAATCATATCCTTTTATAATCAACCTATAACCATATTCTATTTATATACAATAATAAAACAAATACTTAAAGCTACATTTGCATCATGCAAACAAAAAAAACTTCTAAACTAGAATTTATTGCCTTAATGGCATCATTAATGTCAATTGTTGCTTTATCAATTGATGCACTTTTGCCTGCGTTAGAGCAAATTGGTATTACAATTGGAATTCAAGATACTAGAGATAATCAGTTATTGGTAACAATGATTTTTCTAGGATTAGGTTTTGGTCAATTAATATTTGGGCCTATATCCGACAGTTTAGGTAGAAAACCAGTGATTTATTTGGGGTTTATATTGTTTGTTCTTGCAAGTTTTATATGCGTTACAGCTACCAGTATCGAAACAATGGTAATTGGTAGAATTTTACAAGGAATTGGGCTTTCTGCTCCTAGAACTATTAGTATTGCTATGGTTAGAGATAGTTTTAGTGGCGATTATATGGCAAAAATTATGTCGTTTATCGTGGTGATATTTATTTTGGTTCCGGTAATTGCACCAGCAATTGGTAAAGTAATTTTAGATGCTTACGGATGGAAAGCTATATTTAATAGTCAATTATTAATAGGTTTTTTAATTATGATTTGGCTTTGGAAACGACAACCAGAGACTCTACCGGTTGAAAAACGTAAAAAATTTAGATTCCGATTATTTATCAATGGATCAAAAGAGTTTGTCAAACATAAACAAGCGGTAATTTTTACTTTAATTTCAGGATTTGTAACTGGCTCTTTTATGGTGTACTTAAGTGCTTCACAACATATTTTTCAAGAGCAATATGGCTTAACAGAAGAGTTTCCTTACATATTTGCAGGATTAGCAATTTCAGTAGGTTTTGCAACTTTTTTAAACGGAACCTTTGTAATGCGTTACGGCATGCTAAAATTAGTTACTGTTTTTACAATTATTTTTACACTTATACCACTACTCTACGCATTGCTGTTTTTTAATAATGATGCCAACCCAAGTATTGCTATTCTATTAACTTTCTGTGGATTAGAATTCTTTGCTTTAGGATTTTTATTTGGTAATTTAAGAGCATTAGCCATGCAACCTGTTGGTCATATTGCTGGTGTTGGTGCTGCAATTAACGGATTTGTTTCTACAATAATGGCTGTTCCGATTGCTACTTTTATAGGAAGTTATGTAACCAAAACAGCTTTACCTCTATTTATGGGTTTCTTCGTTTGTGGATTGTGTTGTTTGTTATTGCTACTGTTGCTTTCTAAAAATAAAAAAGCAAACGCTTAATAATTTAAAAGTGTTTTTAATTCAGTTTCAAATCTATTTTTCGCTAAGTATTGACGTTCTAAACTAGGTTCAAACGGAATTGGCGTTTCTAAACTTCCAACACGTTTTACAGGCGCATCTAAACTATTAAAACAATTTTCTGTAATCAAAGCAGAAATATCACTTGCAATTCCGCCAAACAACGAATCTTCTTGTAAAATAATTGCACGTCCTGTTTTTCTAACGGATGCATAAATTGCATCAATATCTAAAGGTTGTAATGTTCTTAAATCGATAACATCAGCAGAAATATCAGTATTGTTTTCTAAGGTTTCTAATGCCCAATGAACTCCAGCTCCGTAACTAATTATTGTAATCTCGTCACCTTCTTTTAAAAGTGATGCTTTTCCGATTGGAAGCGTGTAATAATCTTCAGGTACTTCTTGATAAACAGAACGATACAGTGCTTTGTGTTCAAAAAACAAAACAGGATTTGGATCATTAATTGCAGATGCTAATAATCCTTTTGCATCTGCAGGGAAAGCAGGATACACTACTTTTAAACCTGGTGTTTTTGTAAACCAAGCTTCGTTAGTTTGACTGTGAAATGGTCCTGCTCCAACACCAGCGCCACAAGGCATTCTTACCACAACATCTGCAGGTTGACTCCAACGATAATTTGATTTTGCTAATAAGTTTACAATCGGGTTAAAACCAGAAGAAACAAAGTCTGCAAATTGCATTTCCATGACTGCTTTCATCCCGTTAACAGCCAAACCGTAAGCCGCAGAAACAATAGCAGATTCACAAATTGGTGTGTTTCTAACTCTCTCTTTTCCGAATTGATCTACAAATCCATCTGTAATTTTAAAAACACCGCCGTATTCTGCAATATCTTGTCCCATTATCACCAAATCATCATATTTCTCCATAGATTGTTTCAATCCGTCAGAAATGGCATCAATAAGGCGAATCTTATTTGTTTTAGAGCTTGGTGTAATAATTTCATCATCAAACTCTTTATAAACATCGTTTAATTCGGTTTTTAAATCAACCGTAATTTTTGGTTCATCAAAAGCAAGTTTCAAGTGTTCATTAATTTCATGTACAATTGCTTCTTTATATTTAACTTCTTCTTTCTCGGTTAAAATGTTTTCTTTTCTTAAATAAGCTTGAAAATTCTCTAACGGATCTTTCGCTGCCCAAGTATTCATTAATTCTTGCGGAACGTATTTTGTACCACTTGCTTCTTCATGACCACGCATTCTAAACGTTTTAAACTCTAATAAAACTGGTCTAGGATTTTGACGCACACTTTCTGCTAATTCAGAAACTTTAGTATATACTTCAATGATATTGTTCCCGTCAATAATATGACTTTCCATTCCAAAACCAATTCCTTTATCAGCTATATTTTCACAATTAAACTGCTCTGAAGTTGGTGTAGAAAGTCCGTAACCATTATTTTCTACACAAAATAGTACAGGTAAACTCCAAACCGAAGCTACATTCAATGCTTCATGAAAATCACCTTCACTTGTTCCGCCTTCACCTGTAAAAACAGCACACACTTTTTGCTCGTTTCTAATTTTATTAGCCAATGCAATTCCGTCTGCAATTCCTAATTGTGGTCCTAAATGCGAAATCATTCCTACAATATTATATTCTTGTGTTCCGAAATGAAAACTACGATCTCGCCCCTTTGTAAATCCGTTTGCTTTTCCTTGCCATTGCGAAAATAAACGATATAACGGAATTTCTCTTGTAGTAAAAACACCTAAATTTCTGTGCATTGGTAAGATGTATTCATCCTTCAATAAAGCACTTGTAACACCAACAGAAATAGCCTCTTGACCAATTCCTGAAAACCATTTTGAGATTTTTCCTTGACGTAATAAAATCAACATCTTCTCTTCTATTAGTCTTGGCTTTAACATTGCCGTATACAATTCTAAAAGTTTTGCTTTTTCAAGTTTAGTCTTTGTATATTTTATTTTTGCAATCATTTATTTGTTTGATTATTTGAACTAGCTAATTTAAAAATAAAAACGAATTACAGCACATTTCTATGTAAGTAAAATAGATTATAATTTATTTAATATTTCTGCAGCTTTTAATAAAGTTTCTTCTCTTTTTGCAAAGCAAAAACGCAATACTTTTTCATCTAAATTATTGGTATTAAAAACTGATAACGGAATTGAAGCAACACCAAACTCAGTTGTTAATCGTTTTGCATAATCTACATCATTTTCTTTAGAAATTGCACTGTAATTCAATACTTGAAAATAGGTTGCTTTAGAGGGTGTAAATGAAAACCTTGAGTTCTTTATTGCTTCTAAAAACACATCTCTTTTTTGTTCGTAAAAAGCATTTAATTCTTTGTAATTATTTGCATCATTAATGTAAGTTGCCAAAGCAATTTGAATTGGGTGATTTACACAATACACATTAAATTGATGTACTTTTATAAACTCTTTCATCAATTCATTTGGTCCACAACAATAGCCCATTTTCCATCCTGTATTATGAAATGTTTTTCCGAATGAAGCTGTGATAAAAGTTCGTGCTTTTAAATTTGGAAACAAACAAGCGCTTTGATGTTCTAATTCATCATAAACCATATGCTCATATACTTCATCACTTAAAACTATAATATTTGTATTGCTTGTAATACGCTCCAATTCTTGCATGTCTTTTTTAGAAAAAACGGTTCCACTTGGATTTTGTGGTGTATTGATAACAATCATTTTTGTTTTATTAGAAATAGCATTTTCTACAGCCTTCCAATCAACTTTATAATCTGGATAGTTTAATTGCATCGGAATCACTTTTCCTCCATTTAAATTAATTGCAGGTTCGTAGCAATCATAAGCTGGTTTAAATAAAATAACTTCATCTAAGGGTTTTATAAATGCAGAAATAATGGTAAAAATTGCTTGTGTTGCTCCTGCAGTAATTACAATTTCGTTTTCAGGATTATAAGTGGTACTATATAAATCATCAAACTTTTTCGCTATAGCTTCCCTCAACGCTAACACACCCAACATAGGTGCATATTGATTGTAACCAGAATTCATTGCCTTAGACACTAAATCAATTAACTTTTGATCACTTTTAAAATTAGGAAAACCTTGTGATAAATTGATGGCATTGTGCTTTTTAGATAAATTTCCCATAATTGTAAAAATGGTAGTTTCTAAGTTTGGTAATTTTGATGGGTGCTTCATTATGGATTTTTATTACGTTTCTAAAATAAAAAATCCTTATCATTAAGGATAAGGATTCTATTATTTTTTTTATGATGGTGTTTACAATTCTTTAAAAATAGCGTGCATCATTCTTTTTTTATCATTAATACTTTCTTCTAAAGAAATCATAGTTTCTGTTCTGCTCACTCCATCAATTTCATCAATCATATAGATAATGTCTTTTGCGTTGTTAGTGTCTTTAGCTCTAACTTTACAAAAAATATTGTATTTACCAGCTGTAACATAGGCTACAGTAACATTTGGAATTACTCTTAACGCTCTAATTACGCTTTGTGTCATCGATGTTTTTTCGAGAAAAACACCAACATGAGCAATAAATGAATACCCCATTTTTTCGTAATTTAATGTAAGTGTTGAACCTTGAATAATCCCTTCATCTTCCATCTTTTTCACACGAACATGTATTGTTCCAGCAGAAACTAATAACCTTTTTGCAATGTCTGTAAAAGGTGTTCTGGCGTTTTCTATTAAAACATCTAGAATTTGATGATCAATTTCATCAAGAATAAATTTTTTCATTTTTTTACGAATTATTCAATTAAAGTGGTAAAAATATGAATTATATTTAAAATAAAAAGAAAAATATTGAAAAATATTTACAAAAAAAGCTATTATTCTGAATGACTTAAAAAATCAGAAAGATCACCTTCTTTTTCTAATTTAAGCTCTGTAATAAATTGATTATCGATTACTTTATCAATATATAAGTAGCCTTTATCTTTAGCGGTAGCTGCTGATTTTTTAATAATATCAAAAAAGTTTTTTTGATTATTCGGAATATCAAAATAAGTTTGGTATTCATCATAATTGTTAGCAGTTGCAATATGGAATATGCCCTGGACCAAAGCAAAGAAATTAAACTTCCTAGCTTCTTCTCTATCATAATCATTCGGAAAATGACCAGCCTCAATCAAAATTGTATTGAACCCTAATTTTTGAAAATTATCACCCGTTGCAGTCGGATAAAATTCATCTGTATATCTTCCAATATGATTTGGAATTACTTTTTGAAGCAATTTATTCATTGCAACAATTACATTCATTGTTAATTTTCTTCCTTCTGTAAGCTTTCGAGTTTTTTCTTCTGATGGCGCTAAAAACGATATCGTTGCTGGATTATTTGTTCCTTCTACACCAAAAATTGTTCTTTGATCATGTAAATTAAAAGAGTAATCTGGTCGAAAAGACTCTAAAACACTTCTTAACAGCTTGCTTTCTACAGCTTTCCTATCAACAGCATCTCTATTTAAATCAATTAAATTCTCGTTTACACGTGTGTAATTTAAAGAACCATCTGGATTTAACATCGGAATACACAAAACAGTACATTCTTTTAAAATGCTTTTAAAAACAATATTATCAGAAGCCTTAATGCAATTAAAAAAGTCAAATAAAGCTTTGGTTCCTGTACTTTCATTTCCATGCATTTGCGTCCAAATAAGAATTTTTTTAACTCCAGAACCAAATTTTACAGAATGAATAGGTACGTTTTTCTCAGAATATCCAATAGTTGATACAGCAATTTTCTCTGATAATTTTGATAGCAAAGGAGAAATATGTGCGTAATGAATCCATTTTCCAAAAAGTGTTGTTTCTTTTTGAGAAGCATATAAAGTTTTTAAAATGTCGGGATTCAAAATTTCCATTCTAATAATTGTGCAACAAAAATACAAATAAGGTTTGAGGATTATAAATAATATTTTACAAAAGTAAACTTACGTATTGTTACAAATGTAAT
>CAXICE010000103.1:0-6282 GCA_964022045.1 uncultured Polaribacter sp.
AATCATAAACTCTCCAATAATTTTTAAAGGTAGATCCAATTACATTATTAAATGTTTTTGGTTTTTCATACCATCCTAAAATATACTTGTTATAGTTTTCTTGTTTTCTCGCATCTGGTAACTTTTCGTTTGCCATAGCCACATATTCCCATTCATCAACTGTTGGCAATCTTTTACCTTTGCTTTCGCAATAGGCATTAGCAGAAAACCAAGAAATGTTTGTAACTGGTGAGTTTAATTTGTTTGAAGTGCTTAACTCTGTGTCAGATTTCCAATCAATTAAATATCTTCCATCAACAAAAAGTTTAATTGCTTTACTTCTTTGCCAATTTGGATTTTCTTTTACAAATTCTAAATATTCTTTATTTGTAACTGGATATACATCCATTTGAAAATCTGAAATAGATACTTTCATGGAATCTCTTCCGTATAAAGGAATGTACTTTCCTCCTTTAATGGGTACCATTTTAGATTGACAATTTGCCGAAATTGTGTTTAATAAAAGGATACAAATTGTCAATCTTAAAATAGTCTTCATTATTTTGGTTGATTTTGATACTATTTAATGTTTATTCTTAATGACCGCTTCTAACAGACTGTACTTTGTTTACAGAAACATTTGTTTTCTTGTTTCCCCAAGAGTTGTAGATATAAGTCATTACATCTGCAGTTTCTTCGTCTGTTAAAGTTTGTTTAGTCATTATACTATTATACTTCTTTCCATTTACAGTAATTTCCCCTGTTTTTCCTTGTAAAACAATTCTAATTGCTCTATCAACATCAGCATTTAAATAATCTGATTTTGCTAAAGGTGGAAATGCATTTGGAATTCCTTGTCCTTCTGCTTGGTGACAGGCGAAACAAGTTTTCATGTATACTTGCTTTCCGTCAACCATTTTTTGAGCCAGAGTTTTATTAACTTTTTTTGTTTTCTTTGCTTTTTTAGTATCTGGCATTGTTTGAATAGTTCCTCCTTCTGGTAAATAAATTCCTTCTTGTTTTACACCAGAATATAGTTTTTTATCTTCATCTCCAGTTACTTTTAACATTCCTAAAGCACCTTTATTAAAAGCTCTAAAAATAGCGTGATCAACTAAAATAAAAGTTCCAGGAACATCTACTTTAAAATCTACAATTGCAGCTCCACCAGCAGGAATAGAAGTTGTTTGAACGTTTTTATTAATTAAATCACCACCTTCTACCATCACATTGTCAAAAATTTCTCCAATTACGTGAAATGATGATGTTAAATTCGGTCCACCATTACCAACATATAAACGAACTGTTTCGCCAACATTGGCAGTAATTGCATTATCGCCAGTTAAAGCTCCAACTTTTCCGTTAAAAACTACATAATCTGCATCTTCATCAACCGCTTTTTTCATATCGAATGGTTGTAATCCTGGTTCTCCATTTTCTCCTTCAGTATAAAAATCACCTTGCATAATATAATATTCTTTATCAACTGGTGGCAAACCTCCTTCTGGTTCAACTAAAATTAAACCATACATTCCGTTTGCAATGTGCATTCCAACTGGTGCTGTTGCACAGTGATACACATATAAACCTGGATTTAAAGTTTTAAAAGAAAATGTTTTCTTGTGTCCTGGAGCTACAAAAGATGATGTTGCTCCTCCACCTGGACCAGTTACCGCGTGTAAATCTATATTATGTGGTAATTTATTATCTGGGTGATTAGAAAGCGTAAATTCTACTTCGTCTCCTACTCTAGTTCTAATAAAACTTCCCGGAACCGAACCTCCAAATGTCCAATACACGTATTTTACACCATCAGCCATTTCACCTTCTTTTTCAAGAATTTCCATTTCTAATAATAGCTTTTTTGCAGGTCTATCTCCAACTGGAGCTGGCACAAAAGGTGGTGCAGTCATTTCTGCTTTAATGGTTCCTGTTATTGGAATCGTCGCTGCATTTACAGCAGTTTTAGTTTTGTCATTATCACCACAACTCGTAAATAACATACCAGCCATAACTATAAGACTTATTGATTTTAATACTTTCATTTTTATCGTTTTTAAAGTTAATTTTAATTGTTTTGTGTTTCTAAAGCTTCATCAGTTGGCCTTCCATGTTTATAAAAATCAACGATGTAAAGAATAATTCCTGTTGCAAATAAGGTTGCGCATAATATTAATACCACAAAGTGAATACTAATTTCGTTTTGAACTGTCATGAAGTCTAACTTCATTTTACGCTCTAAATATACTTGTGCAACACCAGCAACACCAAAGGCAACTGTCATTCCAATCATACCAATATTAGAAAACCAATAAGCCATTCTTCCTCTTGCACTGTCATATAATTTTCTACCTGTCATGTTTGGTAATGCATAACTTATTATTGCAAAAACAATCATTCCGTATGCGCCCCAGAAAGCTAAATGTCCGTGCATTGCTGTAACTAAGGTTCCGTGTGTGTATAAATTTGTTTGTGGCAACGTATGTGCAAATCCTAATAAACCTGCTCCAATAAATGATACAATTGCTGCACCAAGTGTCCAATACAGTGCTAATTTATTTGGATGTTTTTTCTCTCCTTTTCGGTACATATTCACTGCGAATAATGCCATTGCTAAGAATGCTAAAGGTTCTAATGCTGAGAAAACTCCACCAACAATTAACCAAATTTTATTTACTCCGATATAGTAATAGTGATGTCCAGTTCCTAAAACTCCAGATAAGAACGTCAATCCAACAATTACGTATAACCATTTTTCAATAACCTCTCTATCTACACCAGTTAATTTGATTAATAAGAAAGATAAAATACCTCCCATAATTAATTCCCAAACGCCTTCTACCCAAAGATGAACAACCCACCATCTAAAAAATGAATCTGATACTTGACTATCAAATGGTAACATTCCTGGTATGTATAACAACGCGGCAAATAATAATCCCATTGAGAGCACTAATGCAGTTGTTGTTCTTCTTTTTCCTTTAAATAATGTCGTTAATATCAATCCTAAGAATAACAATACATTTACTACAACTAAGTAATCTAATGGTCTTGGAATTTCTAAAAATTTTCTTCCTTCCCAAATATTAAAGTGAAATCCTACAATTGATACAACACCAACAAGCGCTAAACTTATTAATTGTACATATGCCAACTTAACACTTACTAATTCTCTTTGCGCTTCTTCTGGAATGATATAATACGCTGCACCCATAAAACCAGATAACAACCAAACAACTAATAAGTTTGTATGTACAGCTCTTGCTGTGTTAAATGGAATGAAATCATGTAAATTATCTAATCCTACGCGTGCAAATCCCATGATGAATCCATACGTGATTTGTAATACTAATAAGAGCATTGATAATGCAAAAAACCAATACGCTACTTTTTGTGATTTATATTTCATAATGGGTTATTTTATTTGTTTTTACCTTTAGATAATGGAGATACTTTTCTATCAACACCAACTACTTCTCCAAATCCGTTTAAATCAATTTTACCAATCCATTTAAAAAATGCTACCATATCATTGGCTTCACCATCTGACATTTCATACGCCACCATTTTTCTTCCGTTTGGTTGCCATGGAACTGGAGACATCAAAATACTTTTTATAACAGCTTCTCCGGCGCCATTATATTTTACATTTAACCGATCAATAACTTTGGTTAATTCTGGGGCGTAATAACCTCCTTCTCCTAAAATGGTGTGACATCCCATGCAATTGTTAGATTCCCAAATTTCTTTACCTCTAACAACAGCTTCTGTAATGTCTCCATAATTTGATTGATCATTGCTTTTTGAAAAGGAATAAATTGTCAATCCTATAAAAATTAGAAATGTGACTAATGTACCTCCAAGAAAAAATGATTTTGCTTGTTTTTTTGATAACATATTTAGTTAGTTTAGATTAATAAAAGACCTTTTTATCTTTTATGAAACAAATTTATTACAATGCTTAAATTTAAAACATGATAAATGTCACATAACAACAAAAAATTATGGAGAAAATGTCTAAAAAAAACAAAGACTGCCTAGAGCAAAATCTTTACGATCTACATCTCTAAACAGTCTTATCAACCAAAAATTTTTTGATATTTATTTTAGGGTTCTAAAATATTCTAAAATAGCTCTTGCTTCTTCTTCGGGGATATTTTGATCTGCCATTGGAGCACCATTAAATTGTGCCAATAATTCTTTTGCTATTGGATCTTTTTGAACCATTTCAGTCGGATTCATAATCATATTCATTATCCATTCTGGTGAACGTTTTTTTATAATTCCTTTTGGACTTGGGCCAATAAACTTTCTATCAATTCTATGACAGGCAGAACATTTACTATTAAATATTTGCTTTCCTTTATTTGCCATTGCACTATTTATAGAACTCTCTAAGGTAATTGACTTTATTGGTCCAATTCCTTTATTAGATAAATCAACACTTGCTACTATTTTTGCTTTTTTTGTTGCTCCTTTTTTTTCTGAAGATTTTTTAACAGCAGCTTTTTTTACTGTTTTTGTTTTTACAGGTTGCTTTTTGTCTTCTCCTCCACAACTAGCCAACACTCCGATTGCTAAAATTGCTAATACTATTTTTAATTTCATGCTATACAGTTTAAATAATACTACAAAATTATTGCATATAATATTTTAAAACATGATAAAAGTCATAAATAAAGATTAAATTGTCTTTAATTTTACATTTTAAAAATTAACCATGTTATCTCAATCAAGTAAATACGCCATTAGAGCTGTTTTATATATCTCAAACTACAGCAATAAAAAAAAGAAAATTGGCTCAAAGAAAATAGCTAATGAACTACATATTCCAGCACCATTTTTAGCAAAAACATTACAAGAATTAACAAGGAAAAATATTATTTCTTCTGTAAAAGGACCCCATGGAGGTTTTTTTTTATCACCAGAAAATAATAAAAAGACTTTATTTGATATTATAAAATGCATAGATGGTGTTCAGAAGTTTGAAACCTGTTTTTTAGGACAAGAAGAATGTAATGATGATCAACCTTGTGTAGTTCATCATTTGTACCTTCCTTTTAAAAACAAATTGTTAAAAAAATTAAAAACCAAAACAATTGTAGAAATGGCAAATGAATATGCAAAAAACAATAATCTATTAAACATTATTAATCTTGAATACTAATGTAAAATTATATAGTAAAATTGCACTTGTCTATCTTTTTATTGCGGCATTTCTAGGGATTATTTTAAGGCTTTTCCCAGTTGCAAATATTGATGCTACGTATAGATATATTGTGCATACACATTCTCACATCGCATTATTAGGCTGGGTTTATATTGCTTTAACTACACTAATCTATTTTATCGGGATTGATAAAAAAAAGCAACAGAAAAATAATCTTATTTTTTGGAGCACACAAGCTACAATTATAGGAATGTTCTTTTCATTTCCTTTCATTGGATATGCTTTGTATTCAATAATTTTTTCGACGCTTTTTATGATTTGTTCTTATTGGTTTTACGCTTTTTTTAGAAAGCATCATCACTTTAAAACTGATAATATTTCCTATAAATTCATCAATACTTCGCTCCTATTAATGGTAATTTCTACAATTGGTCCTTGGGCCTTAGGAATTATAATGAATACACTTGGCGCAACTTCTCCTTGGTATAAAAATGCTATTTATTTTTACTTACATTTTCAATACAATGGTTGGTTTCTTTTTTGTTTGATTGGTGTCTTCTATTATATTTTAGAAAAAAATGAAATTGCTTTTTCTAAACAAAAAGCAACACTGTTTTTTAAACTGATAATCATCAGTTGTGTCTTAACTTTATTTTTGTCTTTTTTATGGACAAAACCATCGGTTTTTGTTTTCGGAATTGCTTTTATCGGAGCAGTTTTACAGCTTTTTGCTTTTAGAATTTTCTATCAACAATTGCACAAAATTAAATCTACAATAAAAACAGTTTTAAGTCCGAATTTATACAAATTACTTGTTGTTGCGTTTGGTTTATTTCTGATGAAAATTATTTTGCAAATGCTAACTGGAATTCCTTATTTTTCTGAATTAACAACTAATGTTTTAGATTTTGTAATCGGTTATTTACATTTAATTTTTCTTGGAATTGTAACCATAACAACTTTAGTTTTTCTAACTTATTTTAAACTCATCACACTTCCAAAAAATTGGACACAAGTTTATATTTTAGGTTTTATTTTATCAGAAATACTAATCTTTTACAAAGGATTTTCTATGTGGCAGCAAACTTATCTAATCGATAATTATTTTACAATTTTAGTACTTTGCAGCGCAT
>CAXICE010000104.1:0-6198 GCA_964022045.1 uncultured Polaribacter sp.
TTCCTTTTTCAGAATTGTAATTGGTGTAAAAAATAAAACCTTCCCAAGTATATTTTTTTAACAAAACAACTCTACTTTTTGGAAAACCATCTAAGCCAATAGATGAAACTGTTACGGCGTTTGCTTCATGAATTAAATCAGAAGCATCTGCATTTAAAAACCATTGTTGAAACAATTCAATAGGATTTTCTGGGCAAGAACTTTCTAATAATTCTTGCTTTTCGTAAGATTTACGATGATTACTTAAATCGTGCGCCATTTTATCGGTTTATTACTGATGTAAAAATAAGCGTTTTTAAAATAAGTTTTACAATAAACTTATATAAAATCAGGTAGTTCATCACAATAAAATCCTTCTTTTTGAACAAGCTGTTTAATATCTTCTTCCTTTAGGTTTTTTGCCGCCTCAATACGTAAAACATTATCAATATCTTCTAAATCTATAGACCAATTTAAAATGGTTGGATGTTTATTTAAGAAAGGTTTTATTTTTTTGACTTTCTTCTTGGTCTTTATATCTGTTCTAAGGATAATTAATTTCATAGATTTAATTTTCTTCAGCTATATCTTCTTCTGATGGATTATTTTGCTTGTCAACATATTTTTGGTAGGCAGCTTCACCTTCTTCTTTCCAAAAAGTATCGTATTGTTTCCATTTAGAAAAATCTTTCTTTTTAGATTTATTATTAGAAGATTTTGAGTCGCATTTACTACTGTCATTACTTCCTCCAAATCCGCCAAAAATAATTTTAGCTAAAATAAATAAACCAACAGCTTGCCAATATGTGATTGTTGTTAGTCCAAAAATATCTGGCATCAACCAGTTCCATAAAGACATAATTATATATCCAAATAATATGGCGATTCCAACAATAGCAATTGCTCCTAATAATATCCAACCTGCAATAACAGCAGGGCTCTTTGTTCTAATTTTATGTTTCCAGTAATTTGACATTTTTATTGATTTTTTTAATTTATAATTTCTTTTTTTGTTCTAGTTCTTTAAATAATAACGAAACAGCTCTATGTCTTCTTGAGAGTAAAGTTCCCTCAGGTATTCCTGTTTCATTAGAAAGTTCTTTGTAAGTGTAGCCTTCAAAATCTATAGCAATAATAATTGCTTTATAATGTGGTTTTAGGTTAAAAATTGCTTTCTTTAATTCTGTTTTTAATAAGTCAGAGTAAGAATCTTCTGAATTTTCGTAAAATGCTTCTGCAAAATCAGTTAATTGATTTTCAAACTCATCTTTAACATGATTATCTTTTTTACCTTTTCTCATTATATCGATAATTTTATTTTTTATCGAATGATAAACAAAGCCAGGTATGTTATTGATCGGTGATATGCTTTTGCGAGAAAATATTTTTAACGCAACATCTTGAATGATATCTTCTGCATCTCTACTAGCATCGTTTTCAATTTTAGAATGTACATAGGCTTTTAGGTTATGGTATTCTGAATTAAAGAATGCGTTAAGTTGTTTTTCGTTGTCTGTTTCTGATGCCATTCAAATGCCTTTTTCTAGGTCTTCATGTATAAAGACGCAAGACTTTAAAGTTATTGCATTTTTTTGAAGTTTTTTTAATTTCTTTGATTTAAGTGCTTTGCTAAATCAACGCCAATACTTGCGCAAGCTTGTAATAAATACCCGCCAGTTGGGGCATCCCAATCTAACATTTCGCCAATACAATATTGATTTGGAATGTTTTTTAACTCAAAATTTTTAGAAACTGCGTTTAAATCTATTCCGCCAACAGTAGAAATTGCTTCGTCAATTGTTGCGGTATTTGTAATCTCTAATGGGAAGTTTTTAATATGATTGGCAAGAGATTGAGTGTTTAAATATGATTCCTTAGAAAGATATATTTTTAATAAATCGATTTGAGAATTACTTAATTTCAACTCTTTTTTTAGTAGTTGTGTAGTGTTTTTATATGTAGCATTTTTGATTTTAGATATGATG
Organism: uncultured Polaribacter sp.; assembly: GCA_964022045.1. Classification (GTDB taxonomy): domain Bacteria; phylum Bacteroidota; class Bacteroidia; order Flavobacteriales; family Flavobacteriaceae; genus Polaribacter. The sequence continues at coordinate 1,965 of CAXICE010000104.1, forward strand.
ATTTCTAAAGATAAAGTAGGTTTAAAGTCGATAAAAATTGTTGCTTTTGATGCTGAGTTTAATTGTTCTCTAATTTGTGGACTTAACCCGTAAATTGCATTTCCTTCCAAACCAAATTTGGTAATTACAGCTTCTCCTTTTTGTGTTTTATTTCCGCACTTAATAGCAATGTTTTTTAAAGGATTTCCTTCGTTATTTTTGATGAAATTAGATTTCCATTCAATTTGATAAGCACAATTTGATGCTTTAAATGGTGCTGTTTTAATTCCTCTTTTTAAAAACGCATCTAGCCAAGTTCCATCAGAACCTGTAATTTTCCAACTTCCGCCGCCTAAAGAAAAAACAACATAATTTACTTTGATAGCTTTGTTATTTACAATCGGATTATTATCGTTATCCCAATCAGAAAAAGTATGTTCGTATTTAATTGAAACCCCTTTCTCTTTCAAGTGTTTTAAAATAGCATTCAATACTTCAATTGGTTTAATCTCTTTTTCGGGATAAATTCTTTTACTACTTCCAATAAAAGTTGGAATCCCAATCTGTTCTAGCCAGTTTCTGAAATCTGTATTTGTGAAGTTTAATAAAGCATTGTCTAGAAACCTGTTTGGAGTATAGCGATTAATTAATTGTTCAATTGGTTCTGAATGTGTTAAATTAAATCCGCCTTTGCCAGCAACTAAAAACTTACGCCCAACTGTTTTGTTTTTTTCATAAATAGTAACATCAAACTTTGTTGTATCTAAAAAAGCAGCCAATAAAAATGCTGAAGGGCCTCCGCCAATAATTGCAACTGATTTTTTCATGTGGAAGGGTTTTCTACGCTTCTTTGGATATGAATTTTATACTGTGTTTATAATGTAATCTACTCATTTTTTAATATCATAGTTGCAATTTTTGAGTTCATTTGATTTGGTCTAATTGTCCAGTTTAAAGCACCATTAGTTAGTAAAATCACAGTAATATTCTGATTGGTTTTTTCATTCCAATAATGTCTGAAAGAAGAAATTCCAGCACCTCCATGTCCAACCATTCTATAGTTATCTTGAAGCCTATATGATTCCCAACCTAATCCAAAGTAACCATCTTTACCGTTATTTAACTTTACAGGAGTCCAAATTTCTTTAAGTTTCTCTTTTGTTAAGATTTTTTCTTTTTGAATGGCTTGAAACCATTTTGTTAAATCATTTATTGATATGTTTAAACCAGCGCCAGCATACATAGGAGGTGAATAGTTTAGAGGGAACATTTCTAAGGTCCCATTTCTGTTTTGATAACAAGTAACCCTATTTGGAATTACTTTTTTAAATCCACCATATTTAGCCGAACTTAAATTAAGCTTGTTAAAATATTCAGCTTGCATATATGATTCAAAATCCTGATTTGCCAATTTTTCAATTATAGCACGTATAAGTAGAAAACCTGTTGCATTATATTTTGATTCGGTTCCTGGAATAGAACTAAAAGGCTTGTCTCTTAAATTATCAACAACAAATTTTTCGCTATCTGGTGCTAAATAAATTTGATAATCTATTTGATCTGGAACACCAGAAGTATGAGATAGTAGTTGTTTTAAAGTTATTTTTTTCCAAGTTTCTGGTAAATCATTTCTGTTAGGGAGAAAATCTTCTACGGTTTCATTTACATTGCGTTTATTGATACTTAATAATTTATGAAGTGCTACTGAACTGAATAATTTGGATATTGAAGCAACAGGAAAAGACTTGTCTATAGTCATTTGTGATTTAAGTTGTGCGTGTGCAAATCCAAATGATTTTTTATGCACTATTTTATTATCAACGAGAATTACATAGTTTAATCCGATAATCTTTAGGCTGTCTATGGTGTTTTCAATATAGGCATCAGTTTTACTGAAAATATTTTTGTCATTTTCTTGAGCATAAGATTTTCCTATCAAACAAGTGATTAGTAGTAGTTGTAAAATTGATTTCATTAGTTTTGTTTGTTTCAATGACAGATTAGATTCTAAATTGTTACAGTTTTTTTTAATAAGTTAACAAATTTTTTATGTTGTATATCAAAAAAATATGGTCTCGTTCTATTAAACGATATTTAGAGTTAACGAAGTTATCTAAAAATGCTTTTAGAAACAAGTTAAACTATCTCCTCTTAAACAATAACAGTCCTAGAAAAGTCAACGCTCCATTTAATACTAATACGAAGAAACCAAAATCAAAACCAAGTTTTTCTTTGCTGTAAAAACTAATTAAATAGGTTAGTACTGGTGTGGTTAAACAAATAAAAGGAACTACTTTGTCTTTTACATTTAGTTTGGTAAATAATCCAAATGCGTATAAACCTAATAAAGGGCCGTATGTATAACCAGCAAACGTAAATATTTTGGCAATTACACTTGCATCAGCAATAAAATATTTGAAAATTAAAATGGTTGCAATTAAAATGAATGAAAATAAAATATGAATCTTCTTTCTAATTTTTATTTGTTCGCTTTCATTTTTCTTTTTGTCGATTTCTAAAATATCGATAGAAAAAGAAGTTGTTAATGATGTTAAAGCAGAATCAGCACTAGAATATGCAGCGGCTATTAATCCTAATAAAAAGAACATGGCAGTTGCTAAACCTAAAGTTCCTTTGGTTGCAATTATTGGAAATAATTGATCTTTGTGTGCATCAATTCCGTTACGCTGTGCATAATCTGTTAGCAAAACTCCTAAAGCTAAAAAGAAAAAATTTACAATTACCAATACAATGGTAAACCAAAACATGTTTTTCTTAGCATCTTTAAGGTTTCTGCAGGTTAGGTTTTTTTGCATCATATCTTGATCTAAACCTGTCATCACAATTGCAATAAATGCTCCTGCTAAAAATTGTTTCCAAAAATAATTTCCTGCATTTACATCATCAAAAAAGAAAGTTTTAGAAAGTTCACTGTCGGCAACATAACTAAATAAATTGGTTATATTCATTTCGTCAGAAACGGTGTAAATACAAATTCCGACTGCAGTTAGCATGAATAAAGTTTGTAACGTGTCAGTCCAAACAATCGTTTTAATTCCGCCTTTAAACGTATATAGCCAAATTAATAAAATGGTAATGGTTACAGTTACCCAAAACGGAATTCCATATGCATCAAACAATAATAGTTGCAACACATTTGCAACTAAAAATAATCTAAATGCTGCACCTATTGTTCTTGATAATAAAAAGAAACTTGCACCTGTTTTGTAAGAATATTTTCCAAATCGGTCTTCTAAATAGGTGTAAATAGATGTTAAATTTAATCGATAATAGAGAGGGAGTAATACCAGTCCGATAACTGCGTAACCAATTACATAACCCAAAACCATTTGCATATAGCTCATGCTTTGATCTTCAACCCAACCAGGAACAGAAATAAAAGTTACTCCAGAAAGTGAAGCGCCAATCATTCCAAAAGCTACTAAATACCAAGGTGATGAATTATTTGCTTTGAAAAAAGTTTCGTTGGTGGCAGATTTTCCTGTGATGTAAGAAATCAATATTAATACTGCAAAATAAGCTGCGATTAATAAGATAATATGTATTGGTTGCATCTTTTTGAGTTGTGAGTTTTTAGTGTTGAGTTTTGAGTTACGAATATAGCTTTTTTAGAGGATAGATAAGAGAGAAAAGATTATAGATCAACCGAAAACTCTTTTTTCTAATTTCTCTACTCTTTTTTCTTTTGAAATTGTAGATTTGCATCTATGGATTTTTCATCAAAATTGTTAGAAAACGCAGTGAATGAAGTGTCTCGTTTGCCAGGAATTGGTAAGCGAACAGCATTGCGTTTGGTGTTGCATTTATTAAAGCAACCAACAGAACATACAAAGTATTTGTCTGAAGCATTATTGCATTTACGTAACGATGTGAAATCGTGCGAAAAGTGTCATAATATTTCTGATACGGTTTTGTGTGAAATCTGTAACAATCCAAAAAGAAATCCAGAAATTGTGTGTGTAGTAGAAGATATTAGAGATGTAATGGCGATTGAAAGTACAGCACAATTTAAAGGATTGTATCATGTTTTGGGTGGAAAGATTTCTCCAATTGAAGGTATTGGTCCACACAATTTACAAATAGAATCTCTAGTGAAAAAAGTAGAAGAAGGAGAGGTTAAGGAATTGATCTTTGCACTAAGCTCTACTATGGAAGGTGATACCACAAATTTTTATATTTTTAAACAAATAGAAAAGTTTGAAATTACAACAAGTACAATTGCACGCGGAATTTC
>CAXICE010000105.1:0-6190 GCA_964022045.1 uncultured Polaribacter sp.
GATCCAAGAATGCCTACAATTTCTGGTTTGAGAAGACGTGGTTATACACCAGCTTCTATCAAAAATTTTATTGAAACGGTTGGAGTATCAAAAAGAGAAAATGTAATTGATGTTGCATTACTAGAGTTTAAAATTCGTGAAGATTTAAATAAAACTGCGAACAGGGTTATGGGTGTTTTAGATCCTGTAAAAGTTGTAATTACTAACTATCCTGAAGATAAAGAAGAAGTTTTAATTGCAGAAAATAATCCAGAAGATGAAAATTCTGGTTCAAGAGAAGTCCCTTTTTCTAGAGAAATTTATATAGAAAAAGAAGATTTTAGAGAAGAAGCAAATAAGAAGTTTTTCAGATTAAAATTAGGAAAAGAAGTACGTTTAAAAAACGCTTATTTTATCACTGCAAATAGTTGTACAAAAGATGAAAATGGTACTATTACCGAAATTCAATGTACGTATGATCCATTAACAAAATCTGGAAGCGGAACCGAAGAAAGCAAGCGTAAAGTAAAAGGAACCTTGCATTGGGTTTCTGTAAAACATGCTGTAAAAGCAGAAGTAAGAGCTTATGATAGATTGTTTTTAGATGAAGCGCCAGATGCTCATAAAGACAAAGATTTTATGGAGTTTGTGAATCCAAATTCGTTAGAAAAAATTACTGCTTTTGTAGAGCCAAGTTTGCAAAGTGCTAATATTGGAGAGCGCTTTCAGTTTCAGCGTTTGGGATATTTTAATGTTGATGATGATTCTACTTCAGAAAGTCTTGTTTTTAATAAAATTGTTGGTTTACGAGATAATTGGGCAAAGAAGAATTAATTTTTTCTTATGTATTAAATCATAAAAAAAGACCGCAAGTTGCGGTCTTTTCTATTTTATTTTTTAATCTAAAATGCTGTTTGGCATAAAATTCCGCCCATTAAAGCAAGCGTAACTGTCCAATATCCAGCGTTAATCATTACATATTTAAAACTTTTTCTTTCAAACATTGCATTGGTTCCCATAATTGGCAACGCAATTAGCAATCCAATCATTGTTCCATGTAAAGCTCCATGACCAAAAGTTCTAAAACGGTCTCCATATGTATTCATAAACTCTTGAAAATACGTATACGCTTCACCTGTTCCTTCTGCAAACCCTGGTTCTCCCATCAAAACAGATTGAGCTCCAAATTGATGAATTACAAAAGTTTGTAAAATAAAGGCCATTAAAAAACTTAGTACATAACATAACCCGAAGATTAAAGCCATATTACCGCCTTCTAATGATTCTTTTGTAAAACCCATTTCTTTCATCCAGGCATTTTGAAAAAGCATTGGTCCGTACCAAATAAAGCCCATTAGCAAAGGCATTAATGCAGCAACAGCAATTGTTAAAAAATTAAATTCCATAATATTATATCGTTTTGGTTCTCTCAAATATAAGAAATAACTTTTTGAAAATTAGTTTGTTAAAACAAGAAAAGGCTAAAACAAAATGTTTTAGCCTTTTTAAAATTTAAGTATTTTCTTATTTAATTTTCATTGATTTTCCAATTGCTTCAAGTTCAAAAATAAAATCTCTTTTATTTATTGATGGAGCATAAGTAAATCCTTCAAAAACAATTAATCTATTATTTTTTTTATCTACTACAGTGTAATTAATAAAAGGTCCTGCCATAAAATCATTTTTAACCTCCCATTTTCCTCTTGTTTCAAAAGCTTGTTTCTCATTGATAACAGTTTCTGTAGTCTGTGGTACAAATGCAGCTTCTGTAATCATATACATGCCTTCTTTTGAGCCAGGAATATACTTTTCTCCAATAATATTTCTATTAACAATAATACTATTATTAACATCTAAATCGAACTCTTCTGCAATTGGAACAGTATAAACTAAAATATTGTTTACGCCATCACCTTGTGTAATTCCACTCATTAAACGTTGTCTTAACCACAAAAAATCTCCCGTGTCATCAACAGTTCTATAATCAGAAGGTATTGTTAAAGACATTCCTATTTTCTCTAATGTTTTGTACTGAGAGTCATCTAGTTTTTTATTATTAAAGCGCTCTTGAATTTGTTTTATATCTGCATCTCTAAATATGTTAACAATTTCTTTTTTATGCTTTTTTAACTGTTCATTCAGCCCCTCTTTATCTTTGGCTGTTACATAAACGATTGTTTGAGGTCTTGCATAAAAATCGTTTTTAACAACAAAAGATGCTTTATCTGCTGTTTGAACAATTAAGATGCTTCTATATTTATTCATCATGCTTCCAAATCCTTTAGGAGCAATTTGAGTAACATTAAATGTAGTTTCTGGTTGCGGTAAACCAACCACTAATTTTCCTAAAAATTTTCTTAAGTTTTCACCAACTTCACCATTCCAGTAGCTTGCTTCTGTTACAACTAAAAGCTGATTCGATTTACCAACAGAGTTACTTAATACAAAAGTTTCTTTTCCGTCCTTGCATGATGTTAAAAAAAGCAATATTGCTACTATCGTCAGTCCTTTTTTCATTTGTATCTATTTAAAATTTTTATTATTATAATGTTGTCTTCAAATACTATTCCATTTTTAAGAAACCTCATTATTTTTAATTATAATCTTCTTGGAAAAATTGTAAGTCGTTGTCCAATTTTTAAATTATTGTTTCTAAGTCGATTCCATTTTTTAATCTGACTTATACGAACTCCAAATTTTTTAGCAATTTTACCTAGATAATCTCCACTTCTAACTTTATATCTAAGTCGTTGATTTAAGTCTAAATATTTAGGTAAAGGTTTTTCCCTTTTCTTATTATCAGCATCAACCAAAGCATACAATTCTTTTTCTTTTTCTAAATAATTAATTGTAGCGTTTCTTGGTAACGTAACCGCGTAATTTTTTCCTTTTACATACGGTATGATATCTAGTTTAAATTCTGGATTTAAAAATTGTAACATTTCTGTTTCAATTCCTGTTATTTCTGTAATTTGATCAAAAGAAACTGTTTTTTTAACCCGAATTGTATCTGTTGCAAAATGATAAATTGGCGGATTATCTGGAGCCAAACCATGTTCTTTTGCGTATTTAAAAATATACAATGTTGCATAAAATGCAGGAACATAACCAGCTGTTTCTCTTGGTAAAAACTGACGAATATTCCAATAATTTCGATAACCTCCTGAGCGTTTTATCGCTTTAGATACATTTCCAGGACCAGAATTATATGCTGCTAAAGCCAAATCCCAATCACCAAAAATCTTATACAAATCACTTAAATATTTACACGCAGCAATGGTTGCTTTTATAGGATCTTGACGCTCATCAACATAAGAATTTACATTTAATTTGTATTGTTTTCCTGTTAAATACATAAACTGCCACAGACCTCTTGCTCCTACTCTAGATCTTGCTCTTGGGTCTAATGTAGATTCTACAATTGCCAAGTATTTCATTTCTAAAGGAACATCAAATTGGTCTAAGTGCTTTTCGAACATCGGAAAATAATATTCCGCTTTTGCCATCAATCTTGGATAATATTTACTTCGATATTTTAAATACGAATTAATTACATTCTCTAAAATTGGGTTGTACTCAATAAAAAAAGGCGATGTATTGTCTAAATGTTGTAAGCGTTCTTTTAAAATATCAGTAGATATTTCTTTCTCTGGTTGTTTTTTTGCTTGTAAACCTTTTATAACATAATTGATGTTTGATGTTAAAGGCGATCTGTATTGTGTTTCAACAACCAAACTATCTATTAAAGACAAGTCTTTATCACTAAAAAAACCTTTTTTAAGTTTGTTATTTAAAGTATCGTTGCTGATGCTGTCTTTTTTTGTTTGTGCCAGCAAACCAATTGATAAAAAAAGAAGTAAAAAAGTAATTTTTTTATATTTCATATTTAAAAATCTAATTCAACTACAATTGGGCAATGGTCAGAATGTTTTGCTTCTGGCAAAATATATGCTCTTGAAATATTTTTTTTGATTGGCTCAGAAACCATTGCATAATCTAAGCGCCAACCTTTATTGTTTGCTCTAGAGTTTGCTCGATAACTCCACCAAGAATATTCTTGTTTTTCAGGATTTAAATGACGAAAACTATCTGTAAATCCGCTTTCAATAAATTTACTTAACCATTCACGTTCTTCTGGTAAAAACCCAGAAACACCTTTCATTTTTGGATTATGAATATCTATTGCTTCATGACAAATATTATAATCTCCACAAATTACTAAATTCGGAATTGTCTTTCTCAATTCGGTTGCATATTCAAGGATTTCATCCATATAATTGAATTTAAAATCCAATCTTGCTTGATTCGTTCCAGAAGGTAAATACATGCTCATAACAGAAACATTGTCAAAATCTACACGAAGGTTTCTTCCTTCAAAATCCATCGATTCAATTCCAGTTCCATATTCAATATGATTCGGTTCTTCTTTACAAAAAATTGCTACAGAAGAATACCCTTTTTTCTCTGCAGAAAACCAATAATGATATTTATAACCAGCGTTTTCAAACTCAGTTACATCTAATTGTTCTTTATGTGCTTTAGTTTCTTGAATACAAATTACATCTGGATTTGCTGCTTGTAACCAATCGATAAAGCCTTTTTTTAGAGCTGCTCTAATTCCGTTTACGTTGTATGAGATTATTTTCATGTTAAAACTGCATTTCAGGAATCTCTCCATCAATAATTAAAGTTCCTTCTGTGGCGTTTTTAATTTCTTCAACAGAAACTCCTGGAGCTCTTTCTAATAAATGAAAAGCACCTTTTTTTATCTCTAAAACCGCTAAGTTTGTGACTACTTTTTTAACACAACCAACGCCAGTTAATGGCAAAGAACATTCTTTTAAAATTTTAGATTCTCCTCTTTTATTGGTGTGCATCATGGCAACAATAATGTTTTCTGCCGATGCCACTAAATCCATTGCTCCGCCCATTCCTTTTACCATTCTATTAGGAATCTTCCAATTGGCAATATCTCCGTTTTGAGCAACTTCCATTGCTCCTAAAACTGTTAATTGAACGTGCTGACCACGAATCATTGCAAAACTTGTTGCTGAATCAAACAAAGATCCTCCATTTAAAATAGTTACAGTTTGTTTACCTGCGTTGATTAAATCTGCATCTTCACTTCCTTCTACAGGAAATGGTCCCATTCCTAATAATCCATTTTCAGATTGAAACTCAACTTCAATTCCTTCAGGAATATAATTTGCCACTAAAGTCGGAATTCCAATTCCTAAATTCACGTACCATTTATCTTGTAATTCTTGCGCTATTCTTTGTGCTATTTGTTGTTTTGATAACATATTATCAATGTATTAATTCGTTAATGTAACAATGTATCAATTTTTACTTTTGATACTTGTACTTAATATTTTATATAAAATTAACCCTAATTCTTTAACTAAAATTTGTAGCTTTTCGGGTGTTGGATAACTTTTTGCTTTTTCACATAAAACCAACCAATATTTTGTTTCCTCTAATTCCTTTGTTGCAATTTTTATTTTATGAATAAAATCTGCTTTGCTTTCAGCATTTTGTGCTTCGTGAATATTTGCTCCAATGCTTGTACCAGATTTTAATAATTGTCTTGAAATAACATACTTTTTCTCAGCTTGTAAAACTTCACAAAACTCTATAATTAATAGTGCAATTTCTATAGATTTATCAACAGCTGGGTTTTTCATTATTACATTGCTACATTAAAAAAACTGGTTTATTCTCTTGTTTGTACTGTTCGTTGTTCAATTCTCTTTTCATAACCTGTTCCTTGAAAGATTCTTTGCACAAAAATTCCTGGAGTATGAATTTGATTTGGATCTAATTCTCCAGCTTCAACCAATTCTTCAACCTCAACAACAGTTGTTTTTCCTGCCATTGCCATCATCGGATTAAAATTACGCGCCGTTCCTTTAAAAATTAAATTCCCAGCAGTATCGCCTTTCCAAGCTTTTACAAAAGCAAATTGTGCATCAAAAGCATGTTCTAACACATACATTTTTCCGTTAAACTCTCTTGTTTCTTTTCCATCAGCAACTTCAGTTCCATAACCAGCTGGTGTATAAAAAGCAGGAATTCCTGCACCAGTTGCTCTACAGCGTTCTGCTAATGTTCCTTGCGGAATTAAATCTACTTCTAATTCTCCTGATAACATTTGACGCTCAAACTCATCATTTTCTCCAACATAAGAAGAAATCATTTTTTTGATTTGACG
>CAXICE010000106.1:0-6144 GCA_964022045.1 uncultured Polaribacter sp.
TTTGTAATAAAGTTACCATGTTAGTTCGTAAAGATTTCATGAGAGCTTCAAAAGCCATGCAGCATAGAGTTAATAAAACTGAAAACATTGAAGTATTATACAATTCTGAATTGGATGAAGTTTTAGGAGAAAGTGTTGTAGAAGGAGCTAGAGTTGTTAATAATAAAACAAATGAAAAGCATGATATTGCTATTACTGGAGCTTTTATAGCCATTGGTCATAAACCTAATTCAGATTTATTTAAAGGTATTTTAGATATGGATGAGGTTGGTTATTTAATCACAAAAGGAAAATCTACAAAAACAAATATGCCAGGAGTTTTTGCTGCTGGAGATATTCAAGATAAAGAATACAGACAGGCTGTTACTGCCGCAGGAACAGGTTGTATGGCAGCATTAGATGCTGAGCGTTATTTAGGAGCATTAGAATAAAGCTATTGTTCTGAAATTATAAAAAAGAGATTGCGAGAGCAATCTCTTTTTTATTGTGTAACGTTTTGATAAAGTTGTAGTATATCTCTTTGAAACCAAACTATTAAAAAATAAAGAATTAATTTGTAACGTTTTTATAAAAGACAAGTTAATCATTCTAGAAAACCAACTAACAAAAACAAAATTTGGATACATTATCAGATAATGCAATTATGCTGAAAGTTAAAATGGGAGAAACCTTTCGACTAGGTTTGTTGTATGAACGCTATAAGAATAGATTATACGGGTTTTTCTTTCAGATGAATAGAGATGCAAGTTTAAGTGAAGATTTAGTACAAAATGTTTTTATTAGAATCTTAAAGTATAAGCATACCTATACAGAAGACAGTAAATTCGTGACATGGGTATTTCAAATAGCAAGAAATACTAATTATGACAATTATAAAAAAGATAAAAAAAATAGACATCAAGATATTGACGAAATAGAATATCGTGCTACAATTGCAGAAACTATTGAGTCAGAAATTACAAAAAAAGAAAATGTGTCTACTTTACAACTGGCATTAAATCAATTATCAGCAGAAAAAAAAGAGTTATTGATGCTTAGTAAATTTAGAGAATTAAAATATAAAGAAGTGGGTGAAATTATAGGTTGTAGTGAAGGAGCAGCAAGAACAAAAGTTCACCGAGCTTTAAACGAGTTAAAAGAAGTTTTTTTAACACTTGAAAAAAGATAATCATGGAACGTAAAAAATTTGAAGAGTTAATTACAGATTATATTACAGGGAATTGTTCTGAACAACAAATTCAAGAGTTTGAATTGTATTTAAAGGATAATCCAGAAGCAAATCAAGAAGTTGAAGAAATGAACGTATTCTTAAATGGTTTTGAGGATGAGGTTGAAGCAAATTCTGCTATGGACATGAGGTTTTATTCAATGTTAAATTTAGAAGAGCAAAAGAAAAACAGAATTTCTTTATTCGATAAAATTGCAAACGCTTTACAAGCAAAATTCACAAAACAATTAGTTTACACATTTACTATTTTAACTGTTGGTTATTTTATTGGAAATACATTTAGTTTTAATGAAAGTAAAAATTTACAAACATTAGATTTGGCTAATAATGAAACTGAAAGTGTTCGTTCGCAATTAGTTTTAACATTGTTAGATCAACCTTCGGCAAATAAAAGGTTACAAGCAGTAAATGAAGTTAGTAAATTAAGTTCTGTAACTAAAACCATTACCAATGCATTATTCTCTACATTAAATAGTGATTCAAATGTAAATGTTCGTTTATCAGCTATTGAAGCTTTGTCTAATTATACGAATCTACCTGAAGTAAGAGAAGGTTTAATAGCCTCAATTATATATCAGAAATCACCCATGGTACAAATAGCCTTAGCAGATTTAATGGTTAAACTACAAGAAAAGAAAGCAGTAAAATCATTTAATAAATTAATTAATGAGAAAGATGTTAATGAGAGTGCTAAACAAATAATGCAAGAAAGTATACAACAAATAATTTAATACTATTTTGATTAATTCTGATCAAATCAATCAATAAATCATGATGTAATTGGCAAGTCCTAGGTCGCTTTTTACCATAAAAGAAACAAGTCATTCATCACAAAAAAAGAGAAAAATGAAATTTTTAAAACCAATAATTATGATCATTGTATGTTGCTGTTCAATAACAGTAACTGCACAAAAAAGTACAGAAACAATAAAAAAAGAAGTGCAATTTAATACAAATTCAAAAGACAATGTGTTTTTTGTAGATAACATGCATGGAGCTGTTGAAGTTGAAGGATATAACGGTAAAACAATTGTTATTGAAGTAATAAAAACAATTACAGGTAGAACATCGGAAATTGTAGCCAAAGGGAAAAAAGAGATCAATTTAAAAGTTGAAAAAAGAGGGAATAAAATCTATGCATATTCAGACTCTCCTTATACTTTTTTCGATCTTGAAACAGGTGAATATAGTCATCGAGAAAATTGGAATAGAAGAAGTAGAAGAAAGTATGAATACTCATTAGATTTTAAAATTAAAGTTCCAAAGAATGTAAGCATTGATGTTAGTACTGTTAATGATGGCGATATTTATGTGCAAAATATGCATGGAGAGTTTTTGGAGGCCAATAATGTAAATGGAGCAATTACTTTAGAAAATGTTTCAGGTACAACAAATGTAAATGCATTGAATAAAGATATTAATATTGTGTACACGAAGAATCCTACAGAAGAAAGTTGGTATCGATCTTTAAATGGAGATATCAATATAAAGTTTAAAAGTGCACTGAATGCAAATGTTAGTCATAGAACAATGAATGGTAGTTTTTATACAAATTATTCGGTGTCAAATTTAGCCCCAAAAATTGTAAAAGAACAAATAAGAAAAAGCAAAGGAGTAAAGTATAAAATAAGATCTAAAGGACAGTTTAAAATTGGTAATGGAGGTGTACAATTAAACTTTGATCAATTAAACGGAGATACAATATTAAAAAATAATTAAGATGAAATTTAAAGCAATAAAATCAATCGCAATAACCATTTTATTTTTAATGGTTGCAAATAGTTCAGCACAAGAAAAAATATCAGTTCCACTAAGTAATCCAAATAAATCTGGGAATTTAAAAATGGGGATTGTAAGTGGCGCAATAACAATTACAGGTTATAATGGAAAAGAAGTTGTTGTAGTTGGAACGAAAAGAGTAGAGAAGAAGAGAAAAAGTAAACCAAATAAATATGGTTTAAAGAAAATCTCTAATAAATCAATGGAGTTTAGTGTTGAAGAATATGATAATACTGTAAAAATTAAAAGTACTCCAATGGGGACTATTGATTTTGAAATTAAAGTGCCAATGAATTTTTCCTTAAAAGTATCAACGGTGAATAAAGGTTTTATTGAAATCTCAAATATTAAAGGAGCTATTGATGTAAGTAATGTAAATGGTAGAATAACATTGAAAGATATTACTGGCTCAGTGAGCGCAGATACTGTAAATGGTGATATTGTTGCTAATTTATTAAAAGTTACTCCAAATACGGCAATGGCTTTCAGTAATTTAAATGGAAAATTAGATATAACACTTCCTAAAACTATTAAAGCAAATGTGAAAATTAAATCAGATAGAGGAGAAATTTTTACAGATTTTGATTTAAAATCGAACCCACAAACAGCAAAGGTAACAAAAGGAAAAGCTTCTAAAGGTGGGGTTTACAAAGTGAAAGTAGAGAATTGGATTTTAGGTTCTATTAATGGAGGTGGACCAGAAATTTTATTTAAAACATTTAATGGAGATATATTATTAAGATCTAAATAAATTAACAAATAATATAATTAAAAAGACCGTTAGTTATAGCTAACGGTCTTTAACAAACAACTAAATTCTAAAACTTATAAAAGTTTAAGAAACTCATTAAAGGTCAATTGTAGAAAATCAATAGTAAATTCTGACTAATTCCTGATTGAAATCTTAATTGACCTTAATATTTTTAGAAGCAGTATTTATCTTCTGCTTTTAATTTCTCTGCGATTGTATTACGCAACGCAACTACATTTGGGTAGTTTGTATACTTCGTAAAACGTTTTAATCCCATTAACATCATGCGTTGTTCATCACCTTCTGCAAAAGAAATAATTCCTTCTTTTGCACTTTTATTGATGATGTCAACCGCATTGTATAAATATAATTGAGACATTGCAATTTGTTCTTTTTGAGAAGCTTCTCCAGAACGTTTTGCGTTCTTTTCAGTTCTTAAAATTGCAGATTCTGCCATGTAAACTTCAATTAAAATATTAGATGCAGCATTTAATAATTGTTGATGTTGCTCTAATTCTGGTCCAAATTTTTGAAGCGCTGCTCCAGCAACCATTAAAAACACTTTTTTAAGGTTTGCTAAAATTTGTTTTTCTTCAGCAAATAATTCAGAATAATCTGGTGTGTCAAAAGACGGAATTCCCATTAATTCTTCTTGAACTTTCATTGCAGGATTTAATAAATCTACATGTCCTTTCATCGCTTTCTTTACCAACATTCCAACAGATAGCATTCTGTTGATCTCGTTAGTTCCTTCATAAATACGAGCAATTCTTGCATCTCTCCAAGCAGATTCCATAGGTGTTTCTTCAGAGAATCCCATTCCGCCAAAAATCTGAATTCCTTCATCAGCACAAGCTTGTACATCTTCAGAAACAGCAACTTTTAAGATAGAACATTCAATTGCATATTCTTCAACACCTTTTAGCTCAGCCTCTTGATGAGTATTCCCTGAAGCCTCGCGAATAGCGATGCGATCTTCAATATTTTTAGCAGCTCTATAACTTGCAGATTCACCAACATAAGTATTGGTTGCCATTTCTGCCATTTTAGATTTGATAGCACCGAATTCTGAAATAGGCGTTTTAAATTGTTTACGTTCGTTAGCGTAATTTACAGCGATACTTGTAATTCTTCGCTGAGAATCTAAACAAGCTGCAGCCAATTTTATACGTCCAATATTTAAAGCATTCATGGCAATTTTAAAACCTTCACCACGACCCGCTAACATATTTTCTACAGGAACAACCGTATCATTAAAAAATACTTGACGCGTAGAACTTGCTCTAATTCCTAATTTGTGCTCTTCTTCTCCTAAAGTAATTCCGTTAGGATTTTCACCATCATATTCAACAATAAATCCAGTAATATTTTTATCATCTTCGATACGCGCAAAAACAATCATCAAACTACAGAAACCTGCATTTGAAATCCACATTTTTTGTCCGTTGATTTTATAACTTTTTCCGTCTTCAGATAAAGTTGCTGTAGTTTTTCCTGAATTGGCATCAGAACCAGCGCCTGGTTCTGTTAAACAATAAGAACCAAACCATTCTCCAGAAGCTAATTTTGGAACATATTTTAATTTTTGTTCTTCAGTTCCGTATAAAGTAATTGGCATCGTTCCAATTCCTGTATGTGCACCAAAAGCAGTACTAAAAGAACCAGTTCCGCTAGAAATATAATCACAAGTTAACATGGTAGAAACAAAACTCATTCCCATTCCGCCATAAGCTTCAGGAACAGAAACACCTAAAAACCCTAATTCACCAGCTTTACGCATTACTTCTTCAGTTAGTGCATAATCTTTTGCTTCAAATCTTGCTTTATGCGGAATAATCTCACGATCGTTAAATTCCATTACAGCTTCCTTCATCATTGTTTGCTCTTCAGAAAAATCTTCTGGAGTAAACACATCTTCACAATTGGTTTCTTTTACAAGGAATTGTCCTCCTCTTAATAACTCATTATTTTCAGCACTCATAATTTATTTGATTTAAGAATCAAGAAACTAGAATCAAGGCTTGTAATTTTTTTAATCTTGATATAATTCTTGAAATCATTTATATTTTAACTTTGTCACTTTAATACTTTGAAACTTTTTATTATTTCAAAAATTCATAAATTCCTGCAGCACCTTGTCCAGTACCAACACACATTGTAACCATTCCGTATTTTCCGGTCATATCTCTTTTGCGCATTTCATCAAATAATTGCACAGATAATTTTGCTCCAGTACAACCTAAAGGATGACCTAAAGCAATTGCACCACCGTTGACGTTTACGATGTCTTGATTTAAATTTAACTCACGCATTACTGCAAGAGATTGTGATGCAAATGCTTCATTCAATTCTATTAATTCGATATCTTCTTGTTTTAATCCTGCTT
>CAXICE010000107.1:0-6096 GCA_964022045.1 uncultured Polaribacter sp.
TTCACATCAATAAATGAGGTGTCTTTTTTTTCTTGACTATTGCAAGAAGCTAATCCAAAGAACAAACAAATAACAATTATTTTTTTCATTTTCTTATTTATTTTAAAGTTGATGGGCAAACCGTTTCTGTTCTAACAATTCCTGTTTCTTTAATGGCTCCATAACCACCAGCAACATCAATAACATTATGAATTCCTCTAGCTTTTAAAATTGATGACGCAATTACTGAACGATATCCTCCAGCACAATGCACATAAAAATCTTTGTCTTTTGGAAACTCATCAACATGAGAATTTAAATAATCTAATGGCGTGCTTGGCACATCTAAAATATGTTCGTTAGCATATTCGCCTGGTTTACGTACATCAAAAACCGGAACATTATTTTCGTTCATTTCTTTTTCTAATGTTTCTGCAGAAACAGATGCTAAAGTATCTACTTCTTTTCCTGCAGATTTCCAAGCATCAAAACTTCCGTTTAAAAACCCTAAAGTATTGTCAAAACCAACACGAGAAAGTCTTATGATAACTTCTTCTTCTCTTCCTTCTGGCGCAACTAATAAAATTGGTTGCTCAATATCTTTGATCAAAGCACCAACCCAAGGTGCAAATCCGCCGTCTATTCCAATAAAAATTGAACGCGGAATAAATCCTTTTATAAACTCTGATTGATGACGCACATCTAAAATTAATGCATCTGTTTCGTTTGCTACTTTCTCAAAATCTTCAACAGAAAAAGCGTGTGTACCTTTAGAAATAACTTCATCAATATCTTGATAACCTTCTTTATTTAGTTTTACATTTAAAGGAAAATATGCTGGAGGAGGCAATAATCCGTCTGTAACCTCTTTTATAAATTCTTCTTTGGTCATATCTGCTCTTAGCGCATAATTGGTTTTCTTTTGTTCACCAATAGAACCTACTGTTTCTGAACTTAAATTTTTACCACAAGCAGAACCTGCTCCGTGTGCTGGATACACAATTACATCATCTGCCAACGGCATAATTTTAGTTCTTAAACTATCAAACAGAAATCCTGCTAAATCTGCTTCAGTTAATTCACCTGCTTTTTGTGCTAAATCTGGTCTTCCAACATCACCTAAAAACAACGTGTCACCACTAAACAACGCATAATCTTTTCCGTTTTTATCACGTAATAAATACGAAGTACTTTCCATTGTATGACCTGGAGTATGCAATGCGATAATTGTAATATCACCCAATTTAAATGCTTCATTATCGGTTGCGATATGCGCATCAAAATTTGTTTCTGCATTTGGACCAAATACAATTGTTGCATCGGTTTTTTCTGCCAACGTTACATGTCCACTCACAAAATCAGCATGAAAATGTGTTTCGAAAATATATTTAATTTTTGCATTGTCTTTTTGTGCTCTCTCAATATAAGGAGACACTTCTCTTAATGGATCTATAATGGCAACTTCGCCGTTACTTTCAATATAATACGCACCTTGCGCTAAACAACCTGTATAAATTTGTTCAACTTTCATAATTTAATTTACTCTTTATTTATAAGTATGATGAATGTATTCTGCATACTTTTTTTGATGTTCTCTATCACCTGTTTTATAAAATTTTACAGCTGTAAAAATGTTCATAAAAAAATGGTTGATATCTATAATATTTAATATTCCTGCTCTAAATAATGTATCTCTTACCGGACCTTTTACGCCAGCAAAATAAACTGTAATTCCTTTTTTCTTGTAAAACTGAATTCTTTCCATCAGCATATCTACTCCTGTACTATCTACTCTATTGATGCTTTCAGAATCTAATACTATCAAATTTAATGCCTCACCTTTTTTGGCTGCCAATTCGTCTAAATTATCTCTAAAATAGCTCGCATTTGCAAAAAACAATTGCGCATCAAACCTGATAACTAAAATATCATCTTCAATTATTACGTTTTGAAATCGTTCTTTATTTTTATAAAAATCTGAATCTGGTACTGCACCTAAAACGGCAATATATGGTTTTGATGTTCTAAATATTAAAATGATAATTGACATACCAACTCCAACAAAAATTCCGTATTCAATTCCTAAAAATAACGTCGCTAAAAAAGTGGTTAGCAGTAAAAAGAAATCTAATTTATTTGTTTTCCATAAATGCGCACCGTCTTTAACTTTTACCAAACCAAAAACTGCAACAATAATAATTGCGGCTAAAATTGTTTTCGGCAAATAATAAAAAACAGGTGTTAAAAACAATAAGGTAATTATTACCATTCCAACAGAAACTAATGCTGCCATTCCTGTTGTTCCACCAGATTCTTGATTGATAGCAGAACGTGAAAAACTTGATGTAGATGGATACGATTTAAACAAAGAACCTGCCATATTAGAAATTCCTAATGCAATTAATTCTTGATTTGGTCTAATTCTATATTCGTCTTGTTTTGACTCTAATGACTTTCCGATTGATATGGTTTCTAAGAATCCAACTAAAACCAATGTTAAAGCAATAGGCATCAATTCTTTTATTTGTTCAAAATCAATTTCTGGAACAGAAAAACTTGGCAATCCTGAAGGAACTTCTTTAATAATTGCAACTTCTGATAAACTTTTTCCAAAATATTTTACAGCTACAATTCCGAGTATTACGACGATTAATGCATTCGGAATTTTCTTGTTGACTTTTCTAAGAACAATAATAATTACAACAGCAATCAATCCTAAAATTGTTGTATTTACATGTAAATCTGAAATATTATTCCACACATCTTCAACCACATATTGAATTTGATTACTTCTCACAAAATCGACACCAAAAAGGTTTCTAAATTGATTAAAACCGATGATTAATGCAGCGGCAGAAGTAAATCCAGTAATTACAGGTTTCGATAAAAAATTAACGATAAATCCTAATCGGAAAACACCCATCAAAAACTGAATGGCACCAACTACTAACGCTAATAAAATGGCAATTGCAATATAACTATCAGAGCCAACCAAAGCCAATGTTGAAACACCAGCAGCAACAATTAAAGAATCCATCGCAACAGGACCAATTGCTACTTGTCTTGATGAACCAAAGATAGCATACATCACTTGCGGAACTAACGCAGAATATAAACCATAAATTGGTGGTAAACCAGCAATTAATGCATAGGCAATTCCTTGCGGAATCAAGATAATTCCCACAGTAATTCCTGCTATAAAATCTCCTTTAAATCTAGAAGTTGTATAGTTGGGTAACCATTCTAATATTGGAATTAACTTTTTAATATTCATTTAAAATAATTCTCCTTGATTTAATCCTTTTTGTTTTCCTAAATGATTGTAGGCAGCTTCTGTAACTTCTCTTCCTCTTGGAGTTCTCATTATAAAACCTTCTTGAATTAAGAAAGGTTCATACACTTCTTCAATGGTTTCAGAATTTTCTCCAACAGCTGTTGCTAAAGTTGAGATTCCAACCGGACCACCTTTAAATTTATCTATTAAAGTTACTAAAATCTTTGTATCCATTTCGTCCAAACCATGTGCATCAACTCGTAAAGCTTGTAATGCGTATTGTGCAATCTCTATGGTGATATTTCCATCGCCTTTAATTTGTGCAAAATCTCTAACTCTACGTAATAATGCATTTGCTATTCTTGGGGTTCCTCTACTTCTACCTGCAATTTCTATGGCAGCTTCCATAGAAATAGGAACCTTTAATATCGCCGCACTACGTTGTATAATTGTAGTCAGTAATTCTTTTTTATAATAATTTAATCGACTACTGATTCCGAATCTTGCTCTCATTGGAGAAGTTAGTAATCCAGAACGTGTAGTTGCACCAATTAATGTAAAAGGTTCTAAATTGATTTGTACTGTTCTGGCATTGGGGCCAGATTCAATCATAATATCAATTTTATAATCTTCCATTGCAGAATACAAATACTCTTCTACAATTGGACTTAATCGATGTATTTCATCAATAAACAACACATCTCTTTCATCAAGATTTGTTAACAACCCAGCTAAATCTCCTGGTTTGTCTAAAACAGGTCCAGAAGTAACTTTAATTCCAACTTGTAACTCATTTGCTAAAATATGTGCCAATGTTGTTTTTCCTAAACCTGGAGGTCCGTGAAATAATGTATGATCTAAAGCTTCTCCTCTTAAATTTGCAGCTTCTACAAATATCTTAAGGTTTTCTATCGCTTGATCTTGACCAGTAAAATCATCAAATGATAACGGACGTAGTTTTTTTTCTACATCCATTTCTTCAGAAGAAAAATTTGTGTTTTCAGGATTTAGGTTTTCATTCATGCGTACAAAGATAATTGAATTTAAATTTTTGTTGCGTGATAAATGTTACAGTAAAGAATATAATTTATCAAAACTCTAATATACAAAAAAGCCTTTCCAAATTGGAAAGGCTTTTTTAATTTTTATAATTCTTAAGAAGGATCTTCTCCGTCTTTTAATGGTGTAGTTTGTAATACAAAGTCTTCTCCATGAATGTATTCTCCATCATCACCAACCTTACTATAATCGTAAGCCCAACGGTGAACTTCTGGAATTTTACCAGGCCAGTTTCCGTGAATATGTTCAACTGGAGTTGTCCATTCTAACGTATTAGATTTCCATGGATTCTGTGCTGCTTTTTTACCTCTGTAAATTGAGATAAAGAAGTTTGCTAAAAATAGTAATTGAGATAAACCTCCTAAGATTGCAAATAATGTAATTACAACATTTACATCTGCAACATCATCAAACATTGGGAAGTTTGTGTTTGTATAATATCTTCTTGGTAATCCTGCCAAACCAATAAAGTGCATTGGAAAAAATACTCCGTAAGCAGCAATCATTGTTAACCAAAAGTGCCAGTAACCTAATGTTTTATTCATCATTTTACCATACATTTTAGGGAACCAGTGATATACACCAGCAAACATTCCTAAAATTGCAGATACACCCATTACTAAGTGGAAGTGAGCAACCACAAAATACGTATCGTGAACATTAATATCTAAGGCAGAATCTCCTAAAACCAATCCTGTTAAACCTCCTGTTACGAATGTAGAAACTAATCCGATGGAGAACAGCATGGCGGGGTTCATTTGTAAATTTCCTTTCCACAAAGTGGTGATATAGTTAAATGCTTTTACAGCAGATGGAATTGCAATTAATAAAGTTGTAAATGTAAATACAGAACCTAAAAATGGATTCATTCCTGAAATAAACATGTGGTGACCCCAAACAATTGTAGATAAGAATGCAATTGCCATGATAGAACCAATCATTGCACGATAACCAAAAATTGGTTTACGAGAATTGGTTGCTATAATTTCTGATGTAATTCCTAATGCAGGTAATAATACAATATATACTTCTGGATGTCCTAAGAACCAAAATAAGTGTTCAAATAAAACTGGCGAACCACCTTGATAATGCAATACTTCTCCTTGAATAAAAATATCTGATAAAAAGAATGATGTTCCAAAACTTCTATCAAAAATCAATAATAAAGCTGCAGATAATAATACTGGGAAAGAAACCACTCCAATAATTGCAGTAATAAAGAAAGCCCACATTGTTAATGGCATTCTTGTCATTTTCATTCCTTTTGTTCTTAAATTGAAAATTGTAACGATATAGTTTAACGATCCAATTAAAGATGATGCAATAAATATTGCCATAGAAACTAACCATAAAGTCATACCTGCTCCAGAACCTGGAATTGCTTGTGGTAATGCACTTAATGGAGGATAAATTGTCCAACCTGCAGAAGCTGGTCCAGCTTCAACAAATAAAGAAATAACCATGATAATACTAGAAATAAAGAATAACCAGTAAGAAACCATGTTTAAAAAACCTGATGCCATATCTCTTGCACCAATTTGCAACGGAATTAATAAGTTAGAAAATGTACCACTTAATCCTGCTGTTAATACAAAGAATACCATAATTGTACCGTGAATTGTAACCAACGCTAAGTACATATCTGGGTTCATTACTCCATCTGTTTGATGAGGTCCTAAGAACGCTTCAATTATTGTGAATGATTTTTCTGGCCATGCAATTTGCAAACGAAATAACATTGACATAAACACTCCAATAACTCCCATAAAAATACCAGTTACTAA
>CAXICE010000108.1:0-6083 GCA_964022045.1 uncultured Polaribacter sp.
GAGATCGTTTTGAAATTCTTTTAGGCTTATCTAAAGACACCAAAAAGATTGGATACAACACAAATCAATCTATACAAGCAATTAGTTCTGGTGGTGGATTTGGGAAAGGCTTTTTACAAGGTGAAAGAACACAAGGTAATTTTGTGCCAGAACAAGACACTGATTACATTTTTAGTACCGTTGGAGAAGAATGGGGCTTTGTAGGAAGCTCTTTTGTAATTATTTTATTTATGCTGCTACTCTATCGAATTATTTATTTAGCAGAAACACATAAAAATAAATTTGGTCGAATTTATGGCTATGGATTAGCCTCTATCTTATTCTTCCATGTCGTGATAAATATAGGAATGGTAATTCAATTATTACCTACTGTCGGAATTCCGTTACCTTTTTTTAGTTATGGCGGTTCTTCTTTATGGGGGTTTACTTTATTGCTTTTTATCTTTATAAAATTGGATGCTAATAAGGGTTATGATTTGTAACTATAATTTATATGATAACTTAAATAAAAGCATTCTTGGCAATACAAATGTTTTTGTGTCAGATATTAAAAATTCTGAAAATGAATTTTGCCTTTTAAACCGTGTATCAAACAAATTTCTTGCTATGATTTCAAAACCCCACGGACTATTTTCTTTTTGGTAAAATAAACTCGCATTTAATAAATCATTACTACTTTCTGTTTGTTTATTTTTATTTTTAAATTGATTGTAATCATAATCTGCGTTAAAAATAAAATCATTATAAAAATCATACTCCAAATGAATTTGAAAATTATTATTTTCAAAATTAGATGTTGAATTTACAGTTCTATAATCATTAAATGATTTATTATATCTCAACTCAATATTAGGAAATTTAATAAACGATGTTTTAAAACCTCCTCCAAAGCTATAAGATATAGATTTATTTCTTTGTAAATTTGAGTTTACAAGCTGTAAATAATTAGAAAATGAAGCATTGGAGTTTAAAGACAATTTATAGCCATTAAAACCTTTACTAACACCTCCGTTAAAACTTAAATTTTCGTCTGCGTTATCTAAAATAACTAGTCTTGCTATATAATTAATTCCATTTATTTGATTTGTACTTTTTAAACTTTTTTCCTTTTTTATATAGTTTATTGACAAATTATAATTCAAATTCTTAAACATATTAAACTTATAGTAATGTACATTTAATTGATGATATAATTCATTCTCTAAATTATCATCACCTTGATAAATACTATTAAAATTAGTTAAAGTATATTGATTAGAAAGTCTAAGTACCGAAGGAAATCTTACTTTTAAGTTATATAATAAGTTTATTTTTTCACTTCTATTGATGTTATACTTTATTGACAGTTCTGGCAACACATAATTTTTATCTAACGACTTTATACTATTAATCTGGTTTAGTTTTCTTAAATATTGATGATAAAACAATCCTGGTTTAAAAATAAATTTTCCTTTTTGAAATTTTAAATGAACTCCAGAATAAAGGTTTGTAAATCTAAAATGAATGTCATTTCCAAAACCAGCGCTACTAAAATTATTTACAGTATTGTTTGATTGTAGTTGGTATTCATTTGTCAAATAATCATCAAAATAAATTTGTGCGCCAACCGTTGTGTATAAGTGTACAAAATCTGCAAACGTCCAATAATGTTTTAACAATAAAGATGCATTTTGAGAAATGGTGTTTTTATCTTTAAAAACATCATATTTGGTATCAGAAACTAAAGGAATTAAATTTTGAAACTGGTAATTATTTGTATTCCAATTTACCAAACTATTTCCTTTTGCATATTGATAATTCACCAAAAGAGTAAGTGTTTGATTGTCTGTAAGACTCTTGTACCATTCTAAGTTTTGTTTAAAATCTAAATTGGTAGCATTTACATTTGTTTCAATAAGCTTAGTGGCAGCATTATAATTTGTATTTACAGAATTAATACTTGTATTATCAGATTTTTTTAAAATGGATGTTAATTTAAGTTTAGCTCCATTTTCTTGCGTATTGTTCAGTCCTAGCTTTCCAATAACAAATTGATTGTTTGGATTATTTTTAGAAATTCTATTTTCAATTAAATCTGCACCATTTCCAGTATAAGTATTTATTGTTTGATTCTCTAACTCGTTATCACTTTTAGAATAGATAACATAACCAATTAAATCTGTTTTATCACTTATAGATTCTGTAATGTTTGCTCCACCAAAAGTGTGTTTACTGCTTTTAAAATCTTGATTGGTAAGGAATTTAGAAAAATCATCATTCATTAATGAAAAATACGTGTTAGTCTTTAACAAAATCTTACTATAACCGCCTTCAAAATCTAAATAATCTTTAAATGTAAACGACTTTTTACCAGTAGTATTAAAATCTCCAATAAAATTCATACTACGTTTAGGACTGTAATAAAATAAACTTGGATGTATTAAATAACTTTCTTTCGTTCCTTTACCTGTTTCAACATCACCAAACCAAAACTTTTTTTTATCTTTTTTTAGTTTGATATTCATTGCTAAATCGTTACTATCTTCCAAACCTTTTAGCAAAGCAATATCTGTATAATTATCTAAAATCTCAATTTCATTAACTGCGTCAGCAGGTATATTATTTACAGCTAATTTGCTATCCCCTGTAAAAAATTGCTTATTCTCTACCAATACTTTTGTTACACGTCTACCATTTACTTTAACGTTACCATCTCTATCTACTTCTACTCCTGGTAACTTTTTTAACACCTCTCTTAATTTCCGTTCTTCTCCTGTAACAAAATGTTTGGTTTTATAACTTATCGTATCTTCTTTTACAATAACAGCCAGAACAGCATCTATAGTAACTTCTTCTAATACATTTTTACTTTCTGAAAGAACAATATTTTTTACTGTATTTGTAGCTGCTAAAAAAGTAAACACTTTGGATTTATATCCTAAAAAACTAACTTTTATTGTGTAACTTTTATCTTTTTGTAATTTTAGCTGAAAACGCCCATCTTCATCTGTAAAAGCAAAACGCATAGCAATGTCTTCTTTTGGCTCCGCAATAACATTTGCAAAAACCAAAGGTTGTTGTAATGTATCTAAGACTTTGCCCTGAAACCTAATTGTCTGAGAAAAACCATTTGTAATAGTGGTGGTGAAAACTAAAATAAAAAACAATTTTTTATATATCATTTACAAATTATAGGTTTATATAAATTACAGTTTCTTTTTTTTACCTGTGTATTTCTTTATCATCTTTTCTACGTAAGCATTGATTTCATTTTCCGTAATTTCAATACCAAAAGAAGGTCTTTTAATCTTTATTTTACTATTCTTTTTTATAATAATATTCTTTGCTATTAAAAAATGACCATTCCAGTTTACTTCAAGCACCAACCCTGGCAAACCACTATAACCTCTTGGTCCATAAGAAAAAGGTATGTCTGGTGCGAACCAAGCAATAACATCATATGTCATTCTAGCTTCTTTTACGGTTACCAAAGCTTTATAGCAAGTATATCCTCCAATAATTTTAATTGTCTTTGTTAACTTCCATTTATATTTATTATATGGTCTTTTTACAATATAATCACTTCCAAAAAGATTTAGTGCTGACAGTTTTTCTTTTTTAACTCTATCTTCATAATCCACGCTTTTAAAAGCATACTTTTTATTTGCAATACCTGCATCAGAATTCATCTTTTTAATCCATTTAAATTCTGAACGAACATTATTCCCAACCAATTTATATTCTAAATCTTTTAAAATTTTAACTTCGTATGATTTTGTTCTTTTAAAATTTTGCATCCCTTGTTTGTAAACTACAGTAATTGTTGAGCTTTGAGAAAAAAGGGTAATGGAATAGAATAGAAAACCTAAAAACAGTTTATTTCTATTTTTCATAATGTATATTTTTTATTAAGGCAACTTATAGAAATAAATTGCCTTAAAGTTAAAAATTAAAGAAACACTGGTTCTAACATGTTTTCTGCACCTCCAGCTTGCACACACATATCGTAATAGTCCATCAATGTTTCCATACGCTCTGCTTCACCCATCATTCCATAAAAGTCTTCTTCAGCCACTGTTGATGCAGCAGAATATTGTATACAACCTTCATTTACCTGTATAAACTCTATTTCACTATTTACTGTTGCATTCATCGAAAATGACGCCAATGCAAATACCATTATTAAAATTACTTTTTTCATTGTGTTAAATTTTTAAATTTATTGTATTATTTTTTACTCGAATGTTTTTTACATTCGTAAACCATACATGGCTTACACCAAGTTAAAAGATCTAAAATTCAAAAAAGAATGTGCGCAATTTTTATAAACATTCTTTCTTTTTTGCTAGCAATTTTTAAAAAGAAGTGATCTGCTTTTTCTTAAAAACGAAATAAATCTAAAAAAAAAAAAAAAGACTTTACATGTTTTTTTTTCATTTTTTTTAAAAACAAGTATAAATACCTGTATTTTGCAATAAAAATTAAGCATAAAAAAAAGCGTTCTGAAATTCAGAACGCTTTTTTAATGTTGTTAAATTTAAAAACTACAATGCAGCAACGTGCTTTGTTAATTTAGATTTTAAATTTCCAGCTTTGTTAGCATGAATAATGTTATTCTTTGCTAGTTTATCTAACATTCCAATAACAGAAGGTAACATTGCTTCAGCTTCTTTCTTGTCTTCAATTGTACGCAAGTTTCTTACAGCATTTCTTGTAGTTTTATGCTGATACTTGTTTCTTAATCTTTTCGACTCGTTACTTCTAATTCTTTTTAAAGCTGACTTATGATTTGCCATAATGTTTAATTTTAGTTTATTTTAAAACTTGTAGTCCGTACGGGAATCGAACCCGTGTTACATGGATGAAAACCATGCGTCCTAACCCCTAGACGAACGGACCATTACAATCTTATTACTGATTGCGGGTGCAAATATACAACGTTTTTGAAATACTGCAATAATTTTTTAATTTTTTTTTAAAAAATTAATATGCCTTCGCAAACAGTACTTTCTTGGTTGATGGATTCCCTGTAAACACGCAAACTCCAGCTTCAGATTTAGCATCGTTTGGGATACATCTAATTGTTGCTTTTGTAATTTCTTTAATTTTATCTTCAGTTTCTTCTGTTCCGTCCCAATGTGCTAAAACAAAACCACCTTTATTCTCTATTGCTTCTTTAAAGGCATCAAAAGTTTCCACCTCGGTTGTATGATTACTTCTATACTCTATTGCTCTATCAAATAAATTTTCTTGAATTTGATTTAATAAATCTTCAATATAATCTACAACCTCATCTTGAGAAACAGTTTGCTTTTCTAAAGTATCTCTACGTGCAACCTCAACTGTATTATTTTCTAAATCTCTTGCTCCAAAAGCAATTCTAACAGGAACACCTTTTAATTCGTATTCTGCAAACTTTGCTCCAGGTCTAAATGTATCTCTATTATCAAATTTAACAGAAATTCCTTTTTTTCTAAATTCTTTTACAAAAACATTTACTTTTTCTGAAATTGCTTCTAATTGTTCTTCTCCTTTATAAATAGGCACAATTACAACTTGAATCGGTGCCAACTTTGGAGGCAATACCAAACCAAAATCATCTGAATGTGTCATAATCAACCCACCAATTAAACGCGTAGAAACTCCCCAAGAGGTTGCCCAAACATGTTCTTGTTTTCCTTCTTTAGAAGTATATTTTACATCAAAAGCTTTTGCAAAATTTTGCCCTAAAAAGTGCGATGTTCCAGCCTGTAGAGCTTTTCCGTCTTGCATTAAAGCTTCAATTGTATAGGTGTCTTCTGCTCCAGCAAAACGCTCACTTTCAGATTTTGATCCTTTTACAACTGGCATTGCCATAAAACTTTCAGCAAACTCAGCATACACTTCTTGCATTTGTTTTGCTTCAGAAACGGCTTCCTTTTTTGTTGCGTGTGCAGTATGTCCTTCTTGCCATAAAAATTCTGCGGTTCTTAAGAATAAACGTGTACGCATTTCCCAACGAACAACATTTGCCCATTGATTAATTAACAAAGGTAAATCTCTATATGATTGAATCCATCCTTTATAAGTATTCCAAATAATAGCTTCAGAAGTTGGTCTTACCA
>CAXICE010000109.1:0-6052 GCA_964022045.1 uncultured Polaribacter sp.
CCGCACGATTCACCTTTAAAAAAACTAAGCTTTTCTAGAGTTTCATTCGGTGTTTTAGTAATTGCATTTGTTGTGTATTTAATTCCTGGAACGATGAAAAATCCAACATGGAATTTAAGTTTGTTAAGTGGTTTTCCGCCACCACAATTTTATAGCATTTACGAAACCGAAACTGATTGTCCGTTAGGCTTAAATTGTTTTAAAGATTTTGATGAAGGTTTGCAATATGCCAAAGAAAACAACAAACCAATTTTGCTAGATTTTACAGGTTGGGCTTGTGTAAATTGTAGAAAAATGGAAGAAAATGTTTGGATAGAAAATGACATTTTTACAATGATAAACGAAGAGTATGTGCTTATTTCTTTATACGTTGATGATCGAAAAAAACTATCAGAAAACGCACAATTTAATTTCATAAAGAAAAACGGAAGGCTCAAAAAAATTGAAACTATTGGCGATAAATGGGCAACTTTTCAATCCATCAATTTTAAAACGGCATCACAACCTTATTATGTTTTGATGAGTCCAGATTTAGAAATTTTACATAATGCGCAACAATATACAGATCGCGATACGTATTCTCAATGGTTAAAAGAAGGATTAAATACATTTAAAAAATCATCGAAGAATTTATTCAAATAGAAATCGGATTCAGATAATTTGGCTACTTTTATAAAAAAGTAACCAAATTATGAAATTTAAAAACACAGCAATCCTTCTTTTTTTATGTTTAACAACATCCGCATTTGCGCAAAAAAGAACCATTCCGACAGACACAACCGTTGTAACAAATCATACAACAACTATCAAAGGAAAAAAAATTAATTACACTGCGTATACAGGAACTCAACCTGTTTGGGATAAAGAAGGCGAACCAAAAGCCACCTTATTTTACACGTATTACAAAAGAACAAATAATGTAAAAACAGCAGAAAGACCGTTGGTAATTTCATTTAATGGCGGACCAGGTTCTGCTTCCGTTTGGATGCATTTAGCGTATACTGGACCAAATGTTTTAAAGATTGATGATGAAGGCTATCCGGTGCAACCTTACGGATATAAAAGCAATCCACACTCAATTTTAGACATTGCAGATATTGTTTTTGTAAATCCTGTTAATACTGGATATTCTAGAATTGTAGAACGAAAAGGAAAAAAAGTAAATAGAGCCGATTTTTTTGGTGTTAATGCTGATGTAAAATATTTAGCAGAATGGATTACTAATTTCGTTTCAAGAAATAACCGTTGGTCATCACCAAAATATATTATTGGAGAAAGTTATGGAGGCACAAGAGTTTCTGGTTTAGCAAACGCTTTACAAAGCAACGAGTGGATGTATTTAAACGGAGTTATATTGGTTTCTCCAGCAGATTATGGAGCAAAAAACTCTGATAATGCTGTAGCTTCATCAATTGATTTCCCTTATTTTACTGCAGCAGCTTGGTATCATAAAATGTTACCGCCAGCTTTACAGAATAAAGATTTATTAGCCGTTTTACCAGAATCAGAAAACTTTGCTATTAATTCTTTAATGCCTGCAATTGCAAAAGGAGGATTTATTAGTGCTACTGAAAAAAATCAGATTGCAGAAAAGATGTCTTATTATACAGGTTTGTCTAAAAAAGTGATTTTACAGCACAATTTAGAAATTCCGAATAGCTTTTTTTGGAAAGAATTATTACGTAATAAAAGTGGAAAAACCATTGGAAGATTAGATTCTAGATATATGGGAATGGACAAGAAAGAAGCGGGAGATTCTCCAGATTATAATTCAGAATTAACTTCTTGGCTGCATTCTTTTACACCAGCAATTAATATGTACATAAAAGAACATTTAAAATTTAATACTGATGTAAAATACAATATGTTTGGGCCTGTTCATCCGTGGGACTTTAGAAACAATAATACACGAGAAGAATTGCGAAAAGCAATGGCTACAAATCCGTATTTAAATGTATTATTTCAAGCTGGATATTATGATGGTGCTACAACTTATTTCAATTCAAAATATACAATGTGGCAATTAGATCCGAGTGGAAAATTAAAAAACAGAATGAGCTTTAAAGGGTATAGAAGTGGACATATGATGTATTTAAGAAAACCAGATTTAAAAGCTGCAAACGATGATATTAGAAACTTTATAAAAGCAAGCTCATCCAA
This sequence comes from uncultured Polaribacter sp., assembly GCA_964022045.1. GTDB lineage: Bacteria > Bacteroidota > Bacteroidia > Flavobacteriales > Flavobacteriaceae > Polaribacter. Next base: position 2,161 of record CAXICE010000109.1, read on the forward strand.
CGGAAAACCTGCTAAATACTAACAAAAAAGCCTGCAATTATGCAGGCTTTTTTATATCAATAAATTTATAAATTATTTTCTTCTATAGCTTCTTCTTCCACCTCTTCTATTAGACTTTTGTGGAGTACCTAAAGTATAAGTTAAACTCACCATATAATAAGTTCCTAAAACATCTTTTGTAGTTTCGTCAAAGTAATTATCAGAACTACTTCTAGAGAATCCAACATTCTTGTTTAATAAGTCTAAAGCTGTTAACTTAAGGTTCATTGCATTAGATTTTAAGAAATTATACGAAATTGAAGCATTCCAAATTGGCACTGATTGATCGGTTCCGAAATTGCTATCTGTATAAATATCGTATTTAAACTGTGTGTTAAAGTTGAATGATTTTGTGATATTCCAGTCAGATTTTATAAAATAAGACTGTTGTACATATTCTCTATCAGAAGCAATAGAAAATGTGGTATTATTCTTAGTAATATTTGCTCCAACAGCTAAATCTAATTTATCCTTTTTGTTATTTTCTATAGTGGCTCTAAAACTTGTGTTTTTTGAATCTGTTTGATTATTAACTGTATTAATAACAGATTGATAATTGTTTGTAGAATAATTTACACCTAAGTTATAACGAATACCTAATTTTTTAACTCTGTTTCCAAAGTTAACATCTGCACTAAAGTTATCTCTTTCACCTAAATTTACATAACTACTAGTTCTAACTCTTGTTGCGATGTCTGTGTTTTCTGTATTTACAATTGCATCACTTGTTCTGTTATAACTTAAATGTGCGAAGAAACTAAATCCTGTTGCAAAGTTATAGTTACCATACATTCCAAATAAAGAATGGTTTGTTTCTGGTGTTAAGTTTTGGTTTCCTGTTCTAATGTATAACGGGTTAAAGTTATTTACAACTGGAGAAAGTCTACTTAAACTCGGTAAGTTTAATGATTTTCTATATCTAAAGAAAACCCAACTTCCTCTTTTTGGGCGGTATCTAAATCTAAAAGAAGGGTTAACACTTGAATAACTTCTATTCAAAGTTGAAACATTTGTTAAACCAAAATCTTGCTTTTGTTCTTGAAACTCTGTACCAATAGTTAACGATGTTTTTTCGTTATTATATCTATAATCAAAAGATCCGTAAGTAGTTGTTTTTTCTTCAAATAAATCTGCTGTAAAAGTAGATCCTGCATTTGTAGTACCGTTTAAAAGTGAAGTCTGATTTGTGTAATCATCTTCGTTTTGAACTCTGATTCCTCCACCAACTTCAATAAAATGATTGTCATTTAAAGGTTCAGTATATTGTAACTCAAAATTAATATTACTCCCTTTACTATTATTAGTTTGTGTATTTACTGTTGTTTCATCAGTCTTTGAAACATCTACATAATCTTTTGAGTTTGAGTTTCCGCTAGTATTATCACTTTTATTTGAAGAAAAATCAAATTCTACCTCAAAACTACGCTTGCTTTTTTTGTTGAATCTTTGAATGTAATCTAGATTAACACTTCCGCTGTTGCTTTTATTATCACTATTGGAAACACCTGTATTAACAACATCTTTAACAGTTTTACTATCTGGTATAAAAGCATCAAGTGTATTTACACTATTTCCTGTAGTATTACTAGAATTTAATCTACCTCTAAGTGTAATTGTTCTTAAAGCATTAGATCTATCTATAAAACTAAAGTTTGCTTTGTTTGATTTTGTTTCGCTTTCGCTAGTAGATTTTCTCTCTGAATATAATTGTTGATTTCCAATAAATTCAGTTCTCTTAGAAAACACATTCCCAGATTCTGAGTTTGTGTAATTGTAAAAGTAATCCGCATTTAAATTTTGCTTCTTTTTTAACTCATAACCTAAGTTAAATCCTGCTATTCCAGTTGTAATAAATCCAGCAGAACTACCTCCACTTCCACCTCTAGAAACTCTAAAACCACCTCTTCCACCTCCGAAAGACATAATTTCAGAAATATCAGAACCAGAACTATTTACGTTGTTTGCTCTACCAATAATAGAAATTTGTAGTTTTGGTGAAAAACGGTTGTAATTCATACTCGTTAAATAACGATCATCAGAACCATAACCTCCTTGAAATTTACCAAAAGCACTTACTTTTCTATCATCTTTTAACGTTAAATTAATTACTTTAGAACGATTAGAATCATTAACTCCAGTTACTCTTGCTTTATCACTTTTTTCATCAATTAACTCAATTTTTTTAATAGCATCTGCAGATAAATTCTTTAAAGCAACAGAAGGATCTCCACTAAAAAACTCTTTTCCATCTACATACACTTTAGAAACATCTTCACCTTGTGCTTTTACCTTTCCGTCTGCATCTACTTCTACACCTGGTAACTTCTTTAATAAATCTTCAACATTATCATCTACTCTAACTTTAAATGCTTTTGCATTAAATGCCATTGTATCTTTTTTAATGGTAATCGGAATTACCGCTGTAATGTTTACCTCATCTAAAGTATTATCAGCTTCTTTTAAAGTGATTGTTCCGTAATCTAAAGACTTCCCTTTAAAATCAATTGTTTTTTGATATACTTGATATCCTAATAAATTAATTTGAAAAATTCTTTTTCCTACAGAAATTTCTTTCACTTTAAAGTTTCCTTTAATATCTGTGCTAGTATAACTTACTAAAGTTGAATCAGCTGCGTTAAGAACAGCTACCGAAGCAAATTCTAAAGGATTTTTTTCTTCATCTATTACTCTACCAGATATGCTTTGTGCTATGGTACTTGATGAAACTAACAATAACGTTGCTATTACTAGTTTGGTTGTAATTGATTTAATCATTTTTTTTCTTTTGTTTGATTTATTTAACAAGCTACCTTAAAATAGCTTCTGCTAAGACTCAGTATAAATACAAAGGTTTAATAGCAATTTTTATTTTAATATTTCTTTAACATTTGAATGATGACCGTTAAAGAAATTGATGCGCAAATGTAGGATGCTTAATTTCAACTCAAACTTTTTTTAACATTCTTTAACAAGAATTTAAGTAAAATAACTGGTTGAAAAATTTTCTTTATCTTTAAAAGAAAAAAATGCTAGTTAAAGTTTATGGTAGCGCCGTCTTTGGCATAGAAGCTACTACAATTACTGTTGAAGTAAATATTGATAAAGGTATTGGGTATCATTTGGTGGGTTTACCAGACAAAGCGGTGAGTGAAAGTTCCTATCGGATTTCGGCAGCTCTAAAAAACAACAATTACCATCTTCCAGGAAAAAAGATTATTATTAATATGGCGCCAGCCGATATTAGAAAAGAAGGCGCTGCGTATGATTTAACTTTGGCAATGGGAATTTTAGCGGCTTCCAATCAAATTAAATTTAAGAAAATTGATGACTATATTATTATGGGCGAATTATCCTTAGACGGAAGTTTACAACCCATTAAAGGGGCTTTGCCAATTGCTATAAAAGCGCGAGAAGAAGGTTTTAAACATTTTATTTTACCAAAAGAAAACGCCAAAGAAGCTGCTATTGTAGATAATTTAGAAGTTTTTGGGGTTTCTACTATTTTAGAAGTCATCAATCATTTTAATGGAGACGAAAAACTAACACCAACAATTGTTGATACAAGAGCAGAGTTTTATAAAAATATCGATTTCCCTGAGTTTGATTTTTCGGATGTAAAAGGACAAGAATCCATTAAACGCTGCATGGAAATTGCTGCTGCTGGCGGACATAATATTATTCTCATCGGGCCACCAGGTTCTGGGAAAACCATGTTAGCAAAAAGATTACCAAGTATTTTACCTCCAATGACATTGCATGAAGCATTAGAAACTACAAAAATTCATTCGGTTGTTGGAAAAACAAAAAACAACGGATTATTATATCAACGTCCGTTTAGAAGTCCACATCACAC
>CAXICE010000110.1:0-6019 GCA_964022045.1 uncultured Polaribacter sp.
AAAATTAACTACAACATTTCTAAAAATGATTCTCTAGAGATTTCTTTGGCTCCTAAGCTTGCCAAATGATCATTATATACTTGGCAATCTATCAATTTATAATTATGATTTTCCACCAAATGAATGAATGCTAATTTAGATGCGTTGCTCATTAAACTAAACATACTTTCTCCACAAAAAATTCCATTTCCTAAATCAACGCCATACAATCCACCAACCAACACTTGTTTTTTTGTTTCTGGATTATAAAACCAAACTTCTATCGATTTTGTAATCCCTTTTTTATGTAGATTGATATAAGCTTGTTCCATATCATCCGTAATCCAAGTACCAAAATCATCATTTCTAATAATGTGTTTGCAATTGAAAATCACTTCGCTAAAAGCAGTGTTTTCTGTAATTGTAAAGTTTCCTTTTTTAATGATTTTCTGCATCGATTTTGACACTTTTAAATCATCTGGAAACAACACCATTCTTTCTGGCGGACAATACCAAATAATGGGTTCTCCATCACAATACCAAGGGAAAATTCCGTTTTTATATGCCAACATTAATCGCTCTACAGACAAATCTCCACCCAAAGCAATCACGCCTTCTTCGGAAGCAGTTTCTGGTGATGGAAATTCAAGTTTTTCTGTAAGCCAAATCATAATTTCAAAAATAATAAATAAAAAAGCAGCCAATTGGCTGCTTTAAATATTTTGTTTCGATTTTCTTAGAAAGGTAAATCGTCTGGTTCTGCAGAAGTTGTTGTGTCTGCTGGTTGAAATTGGTCAACTGGTGGTAAATCTTGTGGTGCTGCAGCTTGCATTGCTTCGATTCTCCAACCTTGAATTGCATTAAAATACTTTGCAACCCCTTCTGGATTGATCCATTCTCTACCACGTAAATTGATAGAAATTTTTACATCTTGCCCAACTGAATAGCTGTTTAATAAATCACATTTATCTTGTACAAATTCAATTAAAATCATTTGCGGATACTGCTCATCAGTTGTAACAACTAATTCTCTTTTTCTAAATCCACTACTTCCAAAAGTTTGTGTTTCGTTAATTAATTTAATCTTTCCAATTACTTCCATATTCTTATCTATTTTATTAAAAGTACTTTCCAAGCACTTTCTACATCATTTTTATCTAAAAACTCTTTGGCAAATGTATGTTTTTTTGCGGTTTCTAACCCAATAAATTGCGGATTGACTTTTGCAAAGTTATCAACATTTTCTGCAGTAGGCAATTGAGCTATATTTCCTAAAACTCCTAAATTATTTCCTGTTAAAATTGCACTTTCTCTAATTTCTAATGGAATTAAATCAACGCCAATCCCTAATGTTGTAATTGGCTTTGGAATTTCAAAGAAACCTTCTTTAGCTCTTGAATAATAACTTCCGCCTGCTCTTGCAACCAAATCAATTTTATGTTGATCAATAGAACCGTTTTCATCCAAAACAGCTTCGTTAATATGTAATTTTACAACTTCGCAAATAATTAAATTTCCTGCGCCGCCTTCATTTCCCAAATGCACAATTTCGTTTACTTTACACTCAAATTGAACAGGTGATTCTGCAACGCGAAACGGTTTTACTTCATCCGAAGGAAGCATTGTTAATCCAGCTTTTGTGAATTCATTTACGCCTTTCGGATACATGGTACTACTCAACGACATTTGCTGAACAATATCATAATTTACTACATTAATTACCACTTCTTTGGTTTCCATCGCATTGTCTAACGTATGTTTTGTTTTGTTTCCACGAACACTTCTGGCAGGCGAGAAAATCATAATTGGTGGATTTGCACTAAATACATTAAAGAAACTAAAAGGTGATAAATTTGGGTTCCCATCAGCATCAATTGTACTCGCAAAAGCAATGGGTCTTGGTGCTATTGCACCTAACAAATATCCATGTAACTTGGCTGTTGGTATTTCTTTTGGATCTATAGAAAGCATGTTTCAATTTATTTTTGAATTGTAAATATACTATCATTTTATAAAATGGGTTATGTAATAATATAGATTATATTTGTATTAGATGAACTTTTTTAAAAACACTGTTTTAACCAAACGAATTGTCGTTTTTGTACTCTTTATTATTGTTTCTTTAATTCTTTGGAATACGTATGTTTTCTTTCAAAAATTTAAGCAAGATGAACGTGCAAAAATGGAAATTTTAGCTTCAGCTATAAAAGAGTTAGCAACCAATACAGATTTAAACGCCAGTGTTAATTTAGAAACAAAAATATTTGAGAACATCACTAACATTCCTTCTATTCAGGTTAATAAAGATGGCAGCATAAATGCTTGGCGAAATTTAGATTCCACTAAAACTCACAACCCAAAATATTTACAATCTCAATTAGCCATTATGAAAAACCAAAATGAGCCGATTGAAATTAACTACTTGGGTGTTACTGAGTATGTCTATTATAAAGATTCTGATTTGCTAGACAAACTCACCTATTATCCGATTGCGTTGGTCTTAATTTTATTTTTGTTTTTAACAGTGATTTATATGTTATTTTCTTCTAATAAAATTGCTGAACAAAATAGACTTTGGACAGGAATGGCAAAAGAAACTGCTCATCAAATAGGAACACCACTTTCTTCTTTATTAGGCTGGATTGCCATTTTAAAAGCAGAAAATATCAGCGAGAAATATGTTGATGAAATAGAAAATGATGTACATCGTTTAAATATTATTGCCAACCGATTTTCTAAAATTGGTTCTACTCCAGAGTTAAAAAAACAAGATGTTATTTCTATTTCAAAAAAGTCTTTTGAGTATTTAGAAAGTAGAAGTTCTAAACAAATATCATTTCAATTTACTTCAGAAAAAGAAGAGTTATTTTCTAATTTAAACACCGAATTATTTGGTTGGGTAATTGAGAATTTGGTAAAAAATTCTATTGATGCAATGAAAGGTAAAGGAAGTGTTTCTTTAGCGATAACAGAAAAAAATAAATCCATTAGAATTACCATTTCAGACACTGGAAAAGGAATTCAAAAATCACAATTTAAACAAATATTTAAACCCGGTTTTACTACAAAAAAGCGTGGTTGGGGTTTAGGATTATCGTTGTCTAAACGTATTGTAGAAGAATACCACAACGGAAAAATATTTGTAAAAAAATCTGAAATTAACAAAGGAACAAGTATTAGAATTCTTTTACAGAAGGTTTAAAAATTATTTGAAATTTCTTCTGCCAACTTTACAAAATCTTCGTGCTGCATTTTTAGTTTTTTACTTGTAAAATTAATATCAGAAACGCTGTTAATCGGAATTAAATGTACGTGTGCATGTGGTACTTCCAAACCAACAACAGTCATTCCAATTCTATTACAAGCAATTGTTTTTTCTAACGCTTTGGCAACTTTGTGCGCAAATTGCATTAAGCCTGTATAGGTTCCTGAATCTAAATCAAACAGTTTATCAACTTCCTTTTTAGGAATTACCAACGTGTGTCCTTTTGCATTTGGGTTGATGTCTAAAAAAGCATAATAATGTTCGTCTTCTGCAATTTTATACGACGGAATTTCGCCATTTATAATTTTTGTAAAAATGCTACTCATTTGTTTTTCTTTGTTTCAAAAGTAAACAAAAAACGCGTTGCAAATGCAACGCGTTTTAATATCTATTTATAAAAATATTATCTAGAAATTTCAATAATTTCAAATTTCATAATTCCATTTGGAACTTGAATTTCTGCAATTTCGCCAACTTGTTTCCCTAACAATCCTTTACCAATTGGAGAGTTTACTGATAGTTTTCCGTTTCTAACATCAGATTCAGAATCAGCAACTAACGTGTAGGTAAATTCCATTTTATTGGCAGTGTTTTTTAATTTCACCACAGAATGGATTAAAATTTTTGAAGTATCTAATTGAGATTCATCAATAATTCTAGCATTTGCAACTACATTTTTTAGCTTCGCAATTTTAAATTCTAGCAAAGACTGCTCTTCTTTAGCAGCATGATATTCAGCATTTTCACTCAAATCACCTTTATCTCTTGCGTCAGCAATCTCTTGCGTAACTCTTGGTCGCTCAACTTGTTCTAATTGATGCAACTCATCTTTTAATTTTTTAAGTCCTTCTGGCGTGTAATAAGATACATTACTCATAATCGTACAGTTTTAAAATACAAAATCTCATTGCCTTTTTATCAGAATGAGATCGACAACAAATGTACAAAATATTTGTAACTTGCCATCGTTTAAAACAAACACTACTTTTAATCGATGAAAAAAATATTTTTAGCACTTTTAACTATTCTAGTTTTTAGCAACTGTTCTACAGAAAATCAAAACAATGACATTTTGCCGTATGTTCAAATTAACGAATCTGTAGATTTAAGTTTGCCAGAATTTGTGAATTTAAATGTTCCTGGCGGATGGGCTTATGGTCCTGGAGGAATAAAAGGCGTTATTATTTACAATATAAACGGAAATCAATTTAAAGCTTTTGAGCGTGCGGCACCACATTTACAACCAAGCGCATGTTCTCAAATGATTGTTGAAAATAGTATTATTATGAAATGCCCTTGTGATGATAGTGAGTTTCAAATTATAAATGGAGCTCCAAGAACTAGCGGAATTACTAATTTTGCTAGAGAATATTTAGTCACAAATTTAAACGGAACTGTTTTACGAATCACTAACTTTTAGTAGTTCAAAATCAAATAGATTACTATTTTTGCAGTAACAACACAAACTAAATATTAAAGTGAAAAACTACTTTTCATCCGATTTTAAATTAGGCGTTCTCGGCGGCGGTCAATTAGGAAGAATGCTTTTAGCCGAAACTCAAAAATACGATATCTACACAAGCATTTTAGACGCTTCTTCTGATGCTCCTTGCGCACAAATTTGTAACGAATTTACCATTGGAAATTTATTAGATTTTGATGCTGTTTACAACTTTGGAAAAACTGTTGACGTGTTAACCATAGAAATTGAGCACGTAAATATTGATGCTTTGCATCAATTAGAAAAAGAAGGATTGAAGATTTATCCGCAACCTTCGGTGATTGAAACCATTCAACACAAAGGAAAGCAGAAAGATTTTTTTGTAGTAAATAACATTCCGACTTCTCCTCATAAACGATTTAAAAACAAGCAAGAATTAATCAATTCTTTTGATAAAAATGAAGTTGAAATTCCGTTTGTTTGGAAATCTGCTCAGTTTGGTTATGACGGAACTGGCGTAAAAATTGTTCGTTCTTTGGATGATATTCAGAATTTAGCAGATACCGATTGTATTGTAGAAAAATTAATTCCGTTTAAAAACGAATTAGCTGTAATTGTTGCTAGAAATGCTGATGGAGAAATAAAAACATATCCAGTTGTAGAAATGGAGTTTCATCCAGAAGCAAACCAAGTTGAATATGTAATTTGTCCTGCAAGAATTGATGAAAAAGTTGCAGATAAAGCTAGAGAAATTGCATTAAATGTTGCGCAATCTTTTAAACATGTTGGTTTATTAGCTGTTGAATTATTTCAAACAGAAAACGACGATATTTTGGTAAACGAAGTGGCGCCAAGAACACACAATTCTGGACATTATTCTATTGAAGCGAGTTATACAAATCAGTTTGAACAACATTTAAGAACTGTTTTAAACCTTCCTTTAGGAAATACTGACAGTAAAGTTGCCGGAATTATGGTTAACTTGGTTGGCGAAGAAGGTTTTACCGGAAATGTTGTGTATGAAAACATTGATAAAGTAATGCAAATTGATGGCGTTACTCCTCATATTTATGGAAAGAAAACAACCAAACCTTTTCGTAAAATGGGACACGTAACCATTGTAGATAAAGACATCAACAAAGCCAGAGAAACGGCTCAAAAAGTGAAAGAAACAATAAGAGTGATTAGTAAATAATCCGTCATTACGAGCTCTAGCGAAGTAATCTCACTAATAAAAAGAGATTGCTTCATTTCATTCGCAATGACTAAACATAAAATTATGGTAGGAATTATAATGGGAAGCGATTCAGATCTTCCAATCATGCAAGAAGCAA
>CAXICE010000111.1:0-5965 GCA_964022045.1 uncultured Polaribacter sp.
ATTCTAGTTACTTTATTTCCTTGATGCATCGGAATTATTTTAAACTCACGCACACCTAATTTCTTTGCTGATTTCTGTAAACTTTCTATATTTTCTTTTTTAGAAACCAAACTTGTAAACCAAATTACTTGTTTTTTATACAAAGAACTTTGATATAAATAATTGTGTAAAAAAGCTTTTTCTCCACCAACATACCATAATTCGTTATTGTTTCCAGAGAAATTTCTGACAGCATTAGTACCTAGATTTCTAGTTTTTCTTCGGTTAGCACCTCTCGCCTCTTCTGCCGATTTATAAAACGGTGGATTGCACATTGCTGCGGTAAATACATCTTCTGGTTCTATAATTCCGGTTAAAACATTATTTTCATCAAACTGTTGACGCAATAATATTTGTGGATCTAAATCATTATCATCTATAATATCTTGTGCCGAATCTAACGAATCTAAATCGATGTCAGTTCCTACAAAATTCCAGCCATAAACTGCATTTCCTAACAGTGGATAAATACAGGTTGCTCCTGTTCCGATATCTAAAATAGAAATATCTTTTTCGTCTTTCAATAAGTCATTTAAATGATGAATATAATCTACGCGACCAGGAATTGGCGGACATAAATTATCTTCAGGAAACTCCCACAACTTCACATTATAATAAGCAATCAACAAAGACCTGTTAAGTTCTCTTACTGCTTTAGGATCAGAAAAATCTACTGTAGAATTCCCATATTCATTACTAAAAACATGTGTTTTCAATTCAGGATTTGCTTTTAACAACTCTTCAAAATTGTAACCTTTATTATGAATATTGCTAAGATGGAATTTTTTATTTGTAGATTTCATTTTACAAAAGTAATACAATAAAAAACGCTAACACTTGTTAGTTTTTAATTTTACACAGTTAAAATATATTTTTTTTGCAACGCATTAAATTATGTGTTGTCTTTATATATGTAGAGTAATGTTTTTTCAATCTTTAGTTAACTAAACCAAGTATGCATCAAGTAAAATTGATAGAAGAATGTAAATTAAATAATAAACGAGCACAAATTGAATTGTACAGAAAATACAATCAAGGCATGTTTAATGTTGCGATGCGTTTTTTAAATAATTCAGAAAATGCAGATGATATTATTCAAGAATCATTTTTAAGTGCATTTAAAAACATAGATCAATTTAGAGGAGAAGTTACTTTTGGTGCTTGGCTAAAAAGAATAGTAGTTCACAAATGTCTTAATCATTTAAAAAAGAAGGAACTAGATGTTATTACTTTAAATGAAAGTGATAATTATAATTTTGAGATCTCTGACAATGATAATTGGGATTTTGATGAAACAATTGTTATTGAAAAAGTTAAAAGTGCAATAAACAAACTTAAAGAGAAATACAGATTTGTATTGATGTTATATCTAATTGAAGGATATGATCATGAAGAAATATCAGAAATTTTAAACATTTCGATAATTGCTTCTAGAACACAATTAATGAGAGGTAAAAATCAATTAAGACAATTATTAAAAAGAGAAGGTTATGAAACACAATCTTAAAACAATATTTGAAGAAGAACGTAAAAGAAATTATAAAAGAAATTCTAATCATGAAGATCTTTTTATAGAAAAATTATATGAAGAACTTCCAACAAAAAAAAGAGCTCAATTTTATCAATTTAGAATTGCAGCTTCAGTTGTGATTCTTTTAGGAATTGGTACAGTATTTTTTACAATGTTTAACAGCTCTAATATTAATGGAAAAGAAATTACTGCTTTTACTCTCAAAAATATTTCACCAGATTTAGAAAACATAGAAAAATTTTACGTTTCAAATATCAATAACACACTTTTAGAAATACAGAATAACAAGAACAACTTAGCTTCTGTTAATCGATACATGAATCGTTTTACACTTCTTAAAAAAGAATATACAGTTCTTATAAAAGAAATGAATGATGAAGGTCCAAATACGCAGAGTATAAGTGGTATAATAAATAATTTAAAGTTGCAACTAGAATTATTACAGGAATTAAAAGAACAAATTAAACCCGTAAAAAAGAACTTAAATGAAACAATTTAAAACATATATATCTATTATTTTAATATTTGGCATCTCAGTATCAATCTGTTTTGGGCAAAAAAATACAATAAAAAAACAGTTACAATTTGATGTAAGTAAAAATACTACCATTGAATTAAATAGCTCTTATACAAACATAGAATTCGAATTAACAGATGGTAATTCGGTGATTATTGACGCTTTAATGAATATAGAAGGTCTGACAAAAAAAGATTCTGACAAGTATTTTAAAAACTGGAATATAAAGGCCTATAAAGAGCATAATAAACTGATTATCAATTCTACATTTAATAATAAAAACACCACTAATTTAAACAAGAATGGTTATTACAATGGCTACTTTATTGATAAAAATCAGCTTAATTTGATTAAATCTGAAATTAAAAATTATTCACAAAACACAAAATTAGTTAAGAAAACTAGCAATTCAACTCAACTCAATAAAAGCGTTTTTGATTATGATGCTTATATAAAAGAAGGAAATAATTATTTAATTAAATGGCAAAAAGAGAATAATGAAACTATTGGAAAACGCTGGTTTAATAAAACGAAAAAAGAAAGAATTGCATTACAAAAAGCTAGAAAACCAAATACTGAGAGATTAGCCGTAAAAAAGCAACAAACAACTGTTAATCCAAAACAGAATCTTAAGGTAAAAATCAAAAAAAATACGCAACCTAAAGTCAATGTCAGAGCATTATCTAATAGAGCAATCATTAATAAAACCCTTAGAATTAAAATTCCGAAGCAGGCTCTTTTATCCATAAAAGTTAGACACGGAAAAGTAACTTTTTCTAATGAAATTAAAAACTTAAAAGCTGATTTAAGTTATGTATTACTGAATGCAAAAAACATAACTGGTTCAAAAACATACATAAAAAGTGCTTATTCAAATTTTGAAATTGAAAAATGGCAAGCAGGTAAACTTGAAGCAGCATTTTCTGATTTCGTTTTAATAAAAGAAGCTAAAAACATGGATGTAGTTTCGAATTTTTCGACAGTTTCTATTGATAAAGTTACTAATTATCTTAATGCAAAAGGAAGTTTTAAAATGTTAAGTGTAGATTTTTCTAACAGCTTTAAACATGCAATTGTTAATGTAGAAGATAGTAAGAAAGTTTGGCTAAAAATCCCAAAAAATGAATTTAATTTATCATATTCTGGTAAAGATTCAAAGCTACTGTATCCAGAAAAATATGAGTTAAAATCTATCAAAGACAATGAAAAATTAATAAAGTACTTTCCAAACAAAAACAACAAAAAAACAATAGAAATAAAATCACTTTCTAGCATCATGCAAATTTACGATATCGATTGGAACAATTTAAAAGTTAAAAGTTTAGAGAATCTATAAAAACTTAAACTTACCAAAATCTTTATTGTACTCATCAAGTACAAATCACCAAAATTTATTACAAACACATAACACATTTTTACAATGAATAGAATATTAATGCCTATACTTTTCTTTATTACAGTTACTATTTGCTACTCACAAAATGAAGAAAAAAATTATAATGATGCTTTTAAACTTATTGAAGTTTGGTTAAATGCTCAGAAAGATTTTGAGAACATTCCTAGTATAACTGCAATGGTTCTTAAAGATCAAAATGTACTTTGGTCTAAAGCAATTGGGCTTTCTGATATAGAAAAAGCTAGACAAGCTAAACTTTCAACAACAAACAGTATTTGTTCAATTACAAAATCATTTACAGCTGTTGCAATTATGAAACTAGTAGACGATGGAAAAATTAATTTAGATGATAAGGTAAAAGACATATTGCCTTTTTACAAAACAAAACCATTTTCAAATGATAATGCAACAGTAAGATCTTTATTATCTCATTCTTCTGGTTTACCTGGAAACTCTGGTCATAGTTATTACACGGGTCCAGATTTCATATTCCCTTCGAAGACTGAATTTAGAGCAATTTTCAAAGACTTAAAAACCATAAACAAAGTGGGTTCTGATGTAAATTACAGTAATATTGGTTATGCATTATTAGGAGAAATCATTGAAGAAACTTCTGGAATACCTTATGATTTATTCTTGAAAAATGAAGTTTTAAAACCTTTAAAGATGTCTAATACTTTTATGAGTAGCAAGACAAAAAACAGCTTACACAATCAAGCAACTGGCTATACAGCAATTAACAGAAATAGAACTAGAAAACGTGTAAATTTATTTAATACAGAATCAATGGAACCTGCAATGGGACTTTGGACAAATATTAATGATTTAGCTAAATATGCTTCTTGGCAGTTTAGATTACAAGATGCCACATCGGCTGAAATATTAAAACCATCAACTTTACAAAACATGCATTCAGTACAATCTATAAGTAAAGATAAAAAAACAACTTGGGGATTAGGTTTTGAAGTTTTTAAAGGATCAAACAATGAAAACTGGGTGTCACATGGAGGAACTTGTCCTGGTTTTGTTTCTTTACTACAATTAAATAAAACAACTAAAATGGCTTATGGAGTTTTAATTAATGCAAATAGAGCAAGAACTTTTAAATACATAAACGGAATCAAACAAATTCTGAGCAAAGCAAAAAATACTATTAATAAAGAAAAGTTGAAAAGTAAAATAAACTTGAATGCTTATGTTGGTTATTACAATATGAATCCGTGGAATAGCTTGACATACGTTTCTACTTGGGGAAATGATTTGGTAATGCTACAACTACCTGAGAATTCTCCAAAATATGGAATGCAATTTTTAAGGCATGTTAAAGATGATACTTTTCGTTTGGTAAAACAAAACGGAGAATTAGGTGATAAATTTACATTTCAAAGAGATAAAGATGATAAAGTCTATCGTTATTTTGAAGGAGGAAACTATAAAAACAAAGTAATAGAATAATATATTATAATAAAAAAGAGTAAACTTATTGTTTACTCTTTTTTATTTACAATTCTAAGATTGTGAATTTTAATTCTAGTGGCTTTAAGGTCGATTTTAAAGCTTCGATAAAATCGTTTCCGTATTCTAAATAATATTCAGAAAAGTTTCGTTGGCGTTCTTCTAAACTTTCGTTTGGAAATAATTGCAATTTTAATGCTGTAATTCTATCAACCAAGTCTTTTTGTTTTCTCTTTTCGGCTCTTAATAAACGTTTTTCTAAATTATCTAATCCGTTTAATTGCTTTTTTTCTTGAGCGTTTACTGCTCCAACAAAAGATTCGTCCGTTTCATTAGCAACCCTTCTTAACATGTAAAATTGTTGCTCTAATATGGTTTTTGCGTCTAAAAAATTGAATTCAATATCAGAATTTTTATTGATTTTTTGCTTCAATAAATCATTCAAATTTAAAAACAAATCTTCTGTAGAAATATTTAAGTTGTCTAACTTTCTCTGCTGTTTTGATGAAACTACTTGTACAGAATTACGCAATAATAATATAGGAAAAGGAATATTTACTTCATTAAAATAATCTTTTAATTCTAACCAATATGCTAATTCTCCACCACCACCGATATATGCCAAGTTTGGCAAAATCACTTCTTGATACAACGGACGCATAATTACATTTGGAGAAAATAATTGCGGATTTCCTTTTACTTTTTGCAATATTTCATCTTTAGAAAAAGTAATATCAGCATTATTTACTTTGTAAATTCCATTTTCAAAAAGAATACGTTCTCTTAGATTTTCACCTAAATAAAATAAATTTATTTCTCTAGGGTTTACTTGAACTTTATAGTTTTTTTCTAATTCAGAAATTGTTTTTGAAACCGTTTTAAAAGAAACTTGCTCTTGCAATTCTTGATTGATAAACGGAACAAATAACTCTTTTAATTGCTTATCATCACCATCAACAATAACCAAACCATATTTTGCAAAAAGTTGATTTGCAATAAAACGAGTTGCTTCCGTTAATGTGTTGTG